>NZ_JBFANH010000009.1:0-268780 GCF_040674755.1 Nocardia sp. NPDC049737
TTCCCTAACGACGCTCTTCCGATCTGCTCGGACGCGAGACACCAGGGGGCCGCGAACCCGCCGCGCCGCAGGCGCGGCAATTAGACACAGCCGCAGGTGCGGCAAATCCAACACAGTAGTTTGTTCGCATGGCCCGAACTCTGCTGGTTACCAACGATTTCCCGCCGCGGCCGGGCGGTATCCAGTCGTATCTGCAGGCGTTGGCTGGTGAGCTGCCGCCCGATGATCTGGTCGTTTACGCTCCGCGGTGGCGTGGTGACAGTCATCTGAAATTCGATGCGAAGCAGAAGTTCCAGGTGGTGCGCCATCCGACCACGTTGATGTTGCCGACCCCGCTGGTGCTGCGGCGGGCGGCACGCCTGCTGCGCAGCGAGAACTGCGACACGGTGTGGTTCGGTGCGGCGGCGCCGCTGGCGCTGCTGTCACCGAGGCTGCGGCGCGCGGGCGCCTCCCGGATTCTGGCCAGTACGCACGGCCACGAGGTCGGCTGGTCCATGCTGCCGGGTGCGCGGCAGGCGTTGCGCGCGATCGGTGAGCACACTGATGTCGTCACCTATGTCAGCAGATATACGCGCGGGCGGTTCGCTTCGGCGTTCGGACCGAATGCCTCGCTCGAATATCTGCCGCCGGGAGTGGATACCGAGGTGTTCCGACCGGATCCGGCCGCGCGCGCGGAATTGCGTGAACGCTACGGACTCGGCGATCGCCCGACTGTCCTGTGCCTTTCCCGACTGGTTCCGCGCAAGGGCCAGGACGCATTGATCGTCGCCATGCTCGAGATCCGCGCGCGGATTCCCGGTGCGGTGCTGGTGATCGCGGGCGGCGGACCATACGAGGAAAAATTGCACGCGCTCGCGGCGGCCATCGGTGTCGGCGATGACGTGATCTTCACCGGCCGGGTACCGTCCAGCGAACTGGCGGCCCACCACACCCTGGCCGATGTGTTTGCCATGCCGAGCCGCACCCGCGGGGCCGGCCTCGATGTCGAAGGTCTTGGCATCGTGTATCTGGAGGCCTCGGCGTCTGGAGTGCCGGTGGTCGCCGGACGGTCCGGTGGTGCGCCGGAGACCGTGTTGGAGGGCAAGACCGGCCGCGTCGTCGATGGACGCAAGACCACCGAAATCGCCGCCGCCATCGTCGAGATCCTGTCCGATCGCGATGCCGCCGCCGAGATGGGCGCGGCGGGACGCGCGTGGGTCGAGGAACGGTGGCGCTGGGATAGCCTGGGCGCTCGGCTGCGTCAACTGCTGCAATAAAGGCGACGGCGGCTCACAGGTCGGGACTGTGATCTACTACGCTCGGGCTGTGAACGAGCGCCGGCGAGTGAACCAAAGACACAGCGCGCATTTGCGCACGGCGGAGCCGAGCGTCAGCGAGGCGCAGCCGTGAGCGAGCGAACCATGTGCCAGCGCGCTCTGCGCACGGCGGAGCCGAGCGTCAGCGAGGCGAAGTCGTGAGCGAGCGAAGCGAGCGAACCATGTGCCAGCGCGCTCTGCGCACGGCGGAGCCGAGCGTCAGCGAGGCGAAGCCGTGAGCAGTATTCAGGTCGCTGATCAGACGTTTGTCGCCGCCCCCGGGGCGGCGGTCGCCGAGATCCTGTCCGGGGAGAACAATTGGCGCCGCTGGTGGCCCGATCTGACCCTCGGCGTCCGGGAAGACCGGGCCGACAAGGGTATTCGCTGGTCGATCACCGGTGCGCTGACCGGAACCATGGAAGTATGGCTGGAGCCCGCTCTGGATGGGGTGATCCTGCATTACTTCCTGCACGCCGAACCGAAGGCGCCGACACGGGATCTGGCCGCAGCCAATCGGGCGCGCCGGGTGGCGGGCAAGGATATGTCGTTCGAGATCAAGGCCAGGCTGGAGGCGGGCCGCGCGGCCGGTGTCGCACCGGCACACACCGTCCCGACCGCCCGCTGACGCACACGAGCACAGCAGAAGCAGCTGAAAGGAATCGTTGTCCGCCATGGCCGACAGGACCCAGAGGTCGATCATCATCGATGCACCGTCGCAGCGGGTGATGTCCGTCATCGCCGATCTGGAGTCCTACCCGCAGTGGGTCTCGGCGGCCAAAACCGTTGAGGTGCTGGAGAAGAGCGCTGGCGGCCGGGCCCGGACCGCGCGCTTCGTTCTGGATGCCGGAGTTGTCAAGGACACCTATGTGCTGTCCTACACCTGGCGGCCCGACGACAAATCGGTCAGCTGGACGTTGATCAGCGGTGAACTGCAGAAGGCGCAGGACGGCACCTACCAACTCGTCGACCAGCCCGACGGCACCACCGAGGTGACCTATGAGCTGACCGTCGACCTGAATATCCCGATGATCGGCATGTTCAAGCGCAAGGCCGAGAAGGTGATCACCGATACCGCGCTCAAGGAACTGAAGAAACGGGTCGAAGGCTGATCGCGCACAAACCCGAGGCGGCCGGTACTCGGGTCGAACTATTCATCGGCAAAGGCGGGGTCGGCAAGACGACATTGGCCTGCGCTACCGCCATGGCCTATGTCAGGGCGGGGCAGCGGGTGCTGGTGGCCTCGCTGGATCAGGCGCATTCGCTCGGTGACGCACTCGGCTTCCGATTTCCGCACGATCCAGGCACCGTGCCCGGGGTCGCGAGCGTACTGCCCGGCCTCGATGTGATCGAGGTCGATTCCCTTGCGCTGTTGGAGGATCGGTTCCGCGAGGTGGTGCGCGTGCTCGCGACCGGAACCGACCACGATCACGGCATCGACCTGGCAGCACTGGATCCGGCGGAACTGACCGGACTGCCCGGCGTGCAGGAACTGCTGATGCTGGTGGAGATCACCCAGTTCGCCGCCGAGGACGACTGGGATGTGATCGTCGTGGACTGTCCGCCCTCGGCGGACATGTTGCGCATCATCACCGCGCCGGAAACCCTGCTCGGTTATGTGGAGCGGATATGGCCGCCGCATGAGCGGGCGATGAGTACGGTCGGCACCGATCTGCGGCGCGTGGTGCTGGCCACCACGGTCGAACGGATCGTCAAGGCGGTGACCGAGGTACGCGACCTGCTCGCCGATCACGGCCGCACCGGTGCGCGACTGATTACCGTCGCCGAACAGGTCGCCATCGCCGAATCGGAGCGGGTGCGTTCGGCGGCGGCGCTGCTCGGGCTGCGGCTGGACGCGGTGGTGGTGAACAAGGTGCTGCCCGCCGTGCCCCCGCCGACCGCACTCGAGGTGGCCGCCCATCCCGCCGTGCAGTGGTATGTGAATCGACGCGCCGAACAATTGGATGTGGTGAACCGGCTGCAACGGGGTATGAACGGGACACGGGTGCTGATCGCACAGCACACCGGGCCCGAACCGGTCGGGCTCACGTCCCTGTCCGCGCTGTCGTATGCGATGGATTCGGGTGAGCGGTTGAATGCCGACTCGAAGCTGAGCGACAATCCGGCGGAGGTTCGCACAAGTTCCGGCGAGCCGGTGGTTCGATTGGAATCGGGCACCGGTCTGCATTCGGTGTACGCGTTGCGGATGCACCTGCCCGTCGTCGATCCGGCGACGTTGCGACTGGGACGAGTGGAGGACGATTTGATCGTGGGAGCGGACGGGGTCCGACGCCGGGTGCGCCTGGCGCCGGTATTGCGGCGGTGCACGGTCGACGGCGCCGAACTCGACGACGGCTATCTGATCGTGCGTTTCCACCCGGACCCGGAAGTGTGGCCGGTATGAGCGAGCTCAGCGAGGCGCAGGCATGAGCGAATCGAATGACTGGCCCGGCGCTGCCGAGCCCGGTGACGGCCTCGGCGAATTCGCCGAGGAATTGAAGCTGCTTGCCGAGGCGGTGCTCGAACGGGTCGAACCCGTACTGCGCCGCGCGGCCGACGGACAGCCGGACTGGTCGAGCTGCGGTTGGTGCCCGGTCTGCGCGGCCGCGGCGCTGGTGCGCGGTGAGCATCACGATGTGCTTGCGGTGGTGGCCGAGCACGGAACCGCGATCGTCACGGTGCTGCGCGAGGCGCTCGCAGGGGTCCCGGTCGATCCGGTCATGCCCGAAGACGGTGTGCCGCACGATCATTCGTTCGCTCCCGAAAAGCACGACGACGCACCGGATACGGAATCCACACCTGCCGAAGCGGATACCCGCACGCGGCAGTCGAACTCGTCCGGGCGCAAGCGATCCCGCTATATCGGCATCCCCGTAACGATCAAGGCATGACGGCGCGAGTAGCGGATGCGCGACCACTGACCGTCGGAATCGACGTCGGCGGCACCAATATTCGCGCATCGGTGGTCGACGGCGACGGCGAGGTGCTCGACACCGTGGTGGCGCCGACACCGCATTCGGCACGCGCGCTGGAGAACGCGCTGGATCGCGCGGTCCGCGAACTGTGCCGCAGACATCCGATCGGCGCGGTCGGCCTGGCAGTCGCCGGGTTCATCAACGCCGATCGCTCGACGGTGCGCTTCGCACCGCACCTACCCTGGCAGGACACCCCGGTCGCGCAGCGGCTCACCGAACGCCTCGAACTGCCGGTGATCCTCGAGCACGACGCCAATGCCGCCATGTGGGCCGAGTACCGATTCGGTGCGGCCGCGGGCGGACACAATTCAGTGCTCGTCGCGATCGGCACCGGCATCGGCGCGGCGCTGCTCATCGACGGCGAACTGTATCGGGGCACGCACGGTGTCGCACCCGAGCTGGGACATCTGCAGGTAGTGCCCCAGGGCCGGTCCTGTCCGTGTGGCAAGCGCGGCTGCTGGGAAAGGTATTGCAGCGGAACGGCTCTGGTCGATACCGCGATCGAAATGCTGGCCACCGATCCGGTGCATTCGACCGTGCTGGCGCGTGAGGTGCTGCGCGATCCCGGTTCGCTGACCGGACGCCGGGTGGCCGGGGCCGCCCAGGACGGCGACCCGTTGGCCGTGGCGGTCATGGCCGATTTCGCCCGCTGGCTCGGGCTCGGGCTGGCATTCGTCAGCGATATCTTCGATCCCGGGCTGATCGTGATCGCCGGTGGCGTAAGCAGTTCGGCGCCGCAGTTCCTGGACGAGGCGCGCGAGGAGTACGCGCGGGCGATCACCGGTGCGGGGCATCGACCACTCGCCAGGATTCGGACCACGCAGCTCGGTGAGGCGGCGGGGATGATCGGCGCGGCGGAGCTCGCCAGGGCCACCCTCGCCGAGACCGGCCGCGGCCGTTCCTGGGTGGCTCGTTCCACCCACTGAGTGGTCGGTTATCAGTACTCGAGAACATGTGGTGAGATACGCCGCTCGGCTTGGATGTGATCTCTACCCAGCGGTAAAGTCGGCAACAGACGGTTGTACCCGTAAACGATCCCGGCCGCGGGGGTTAGGACGCCATGCTCTACTGGATGCTGAAGTACCTGTTCCCAGGACCGTTCATGCACCTCTACAACCGTCCGGCGGTCGAAGGCGTGGAACATATCCCCGCCGACGGACCGGCCATCCTGGCCGGGAACCACCTGTCTTTCTCCGACTGGTTGTTCGCTCCCCTGATGAGCCCGCGTCGGATCAGCTATCTCGCCAAGGCCGAGTACTTCACCGCCCCTGGCTTCAAGGGCTGGCTGCAGAAGTTCTTCTTCAGCGCCACCGGCCAGTACCCGATCGACCGCAGCGGCGCCGGCGCGGCCGATGATGCGCTCAACGCCGCACGCAAACTGCTCGACAAGGGTCACCTCGTCGGCCTCTACCCGGAGGGCACCCGCTCCCCCGACGGTCGCCTGTACAAGGGCAAGACCGGCCTGGCCCGTCTCGCGCTCGAGACCGGCGTCCCCGTTATCCCGGTCGCGGTCATCGGCACCTTCGAGGTCTGCCCGCCCGGGCCGTTTCGTTGGCGCCGCCACAAGGTGACCGTCAAATTCGGCGCCCCCATCGACTTTTCCCGCTACGAAGGCATGGGCGGCAACCGCTTCGTCGAACGCGCCGTCACCGATGAGGTCATGTACGAACTCATGCAACTCGGCGGCCAGGAATACGTCGACGTCTACGCCGCCAGCCTGAAGAAGGGTGTCCCCAGCGGTCCGGCCCCCGAACCCACCCGCATCCCGGAGACGGCCGCCAGCTAGCCCTCCTACCTCCACGAGCCCGGTGCCGAACGCACCGGGCTCGTTCGGTTTTCGGTGGTTGCACAGCCCGGCGCATATCGTTTAGTCGTGACGGTGCGGGCAAAGATTTGCGGGATCAGGTCCGAAGACGATCTGCGGATCGCGCTGGCCGCCGGTGCCGACGCCATCGGATTGATCTCCGGTATTACCCATTTCAGCGAAGATGCCCTCGACGCCGAACACGCCGAGGCGCTGTCGCGGCTCGTTCCCCCCTTCGTCACCCGTGTCCTGGTCACCCATCTGGAGGACGCGGCCGCGATCGTGAACCTAGCCGACCGAATCGGCGTGGACGCAATCCAGGTGCACGGTCTCGTCGCCATCGACACTGTTCGTGAAGTCCGCAAGACCGCTGGTGGCCGGAAGATCATCAAGGCGGTGCACGTCACGGGACCGGAGGCGACTGACGCCGCACGTCAGGCCGCCGCGGATTGCGATGCGGTACTACTCGATTCACGCACCGCGGACCGCTTGGGCGGCACCGGACGAACCCACGACTGGTCGGTGAGCGCGGCCATCGTGACAGCGCTGCACGAACTGGGCTGCCCGGTCATCCTCGCCGGTGGGCTCGCCCCGGACAATGTCGCCGATGCCATCGCACGGGTGCGTCCGTTCGCGGTGGACGTCAATAGCGGGGTCGAAACAGCCACCGGGGCTAAACAATCCGAAGCATGTGCGGCGTTCGTGGCGGCAGCGCACCGGATGCCCGGGGCGTTCGCGCCTCGAGTCCTACGGCCATGAGCACCAGCAGTAGTGCACGGGATTCGGTACCCTACCGGCCGATCGGCGGCCCGCCGCTCGCGGATGGGCGATCTCGGCAACACCGGGTCGCCGCATTGAACGAACTCCCCGAGCCCTGACGAGATCTCCGTCACACGGCGGTGCCTCCCATCAGGGGCATTCGCCCGCTGATTCGCACTCCGGCAAAACCTCTCACATCCACGCCGTCACGTTTCGGACCGCTCAACCGTCTTATGCGTACCGGTTTCCGATCGAGGAGGAGATGACAATGCCTGTGCTGTCCATTCGTCACGAGGTGGCGCCACTCGGCTCGGACGGGAGCCAGCGATGAGTTCGAAGGCGGCGCGGCATGCCGACGCCGCGGATGAGCGGTACAGCGCCGCGGCCTTCGTGAAACGCTCGATCAATAAGGTCTTTCCGACGCATTGGGCCTTCCTGCTCGGCGAGATCGCCTTGTACAGCTTCATCATTCTGCTGATCTCGGGCCTCTACCTGACGCTGTACTTCGATCCATCGATGACCGAAGTGGTCTACGACGGCGCGTATCAACCGCTGCGCGGTGTGCATATGTCGGCGGCTTATGCCAGCTCCCTGGACATTTCGTTCGAGGTGCGCGGCGGTCTGTTCGTCCGGCAGGTACACCATTGGGCCGCGCTGATGTTCCTGGCCGCGATAATCGTGCACTGCCTGCGGATCTTCTTCACCGGCGCGTTCCGCAAACCGCGCGAAGCGAATTGGGTGATCGGGTCGACGCTGTTGATACTGGCCATGTTCGAGGGCTACTTCGGCTACAGCCTGCCCGATGACCTGTTGTCGGGCACCGGCCTGCGTTCACCGCTCGGCGGGATCACGATGAGCATCCCGATCGTCGGCACCTGGATCCACTTCGCCCTTTTCGGCGGCGAATTTCCGGGCGAGGTGCTGATTCCTCGTCTGTTCATCACGCATGTGCTGCTATTCCCGGGCATCATGCTCGCGCTGATCGCAGCGCATATCGCGCTGGTCTGGTATCAGAAGCACACGCAGTTCCCGGGGGCGGGTCGCACCGAGCGCAATGTCATCGGTGCGCGCATCGTGCCGGTCTTCGCGGCGGACCAGGGTGCGTTCTTCATGTTCACCCTCGCCACGGTCGCGGTCATGGGCGGTGTCTTCCAGATCAATCCGATCTGGGAACTCGGGCCCTACAACCCAGCGCAGGTGTCGGCGGGTTCGCAACCGGACTTCTACATGATGTGGACCGATGGCCTGGCCCGGCTCATGCCGCCGTGGGAGATATACCTCGGCAACTACACCATCCCGGCGGCGTTCTGGGTGGCGGTCGTGATGGGGCTGGTGCTCGTGATCCTGCCCGCCTATCCATGGATCGAGAAGCGGCTCACCAAGGATTACGCGGCACACAATCTGTTGCAGCGGCCGCGAGATGTGCCGGTGCGCAGCGGAATCGGCGCGATGGCGATCACCTTCTATGTGGTGCTGACGCTCAGCTGTGTCAATGACATCATCGCGTTGAAGTTCGATATCTCGCTCAATGCCACCACCTGGATGGGCCGCATCGGCCTGTTGATCGCACCCCCGATCGCGTACTTCATCACCTATAGGTTCTGCATCGGTCTGCAGCGCAGTGACCGGGCGGTGCTGGAGCACGGCATCGAAACGGGCATAATCAAGCGACTGCCGCACGGTGAGTATGTCGAGGTGCACCAGGCGCTCGGGCCGGTCGACGAGCACGGTCATCCGATCCCACTGGCCTACCAGGGCGCGGCGATCCCGAAGAAGATGAACAAACTCGGTTCGGCGGGCAAACCGGGCACCGGTAGCTTCCTGCGACCCGATCCCGCGGCGGAATCCGAGCGGTTCTTCGAGATCGAGCACGCCGAGGAGCGCAAACAGCTCGCCGTGCTGCAGAAGTACCAGGACCGAAGCACCGACGGCGAAAGGCACACCCCATGATGTGGCTCACGCGCTCGCATGAGCCGGTCACCGAGGACTACGGGCTGCTCGTCGCGGCAGCGACGGTCGCCACTGAAGCCACCGCCCGCACGGTCCGCGGCCTATTGCGTGATAACGGGATCCGCGCCACCATCGGCCCGGCTCACCCGGCCCGCCACCGGGTACTCGTCTTCCCCGAAGACGCCGTCCGTGCATTCGAAATCCTCTGCGACAACACCAGCTGAGGCGTGCACCAGAAGACCCGAACCATCGGTTCGGGGTCTTCTGTCATCTGGCGTCCGGCCCCGAAATGATCACCGAAGTGGAATGCTGTTAGGCGGACAGTTCCGAGCGGTAGGGGAGCGAATCATGAGTTTTCAAAAGATTCCGGCGGGCACCCGAGGTTCCCGACCGCCCTCACCCAATCCGGTATTCCGTTTCTTCATCCGGGCGATGGAGCGATATCACCGCTTCCGCCACGACCGATTCATGGGGATGGACCTGCTGTATCTGACCACCGTCGGCGCGAAGAGCGGTGCGGAGCGTCAGGTGACGGTGAGCCGGTTTCCGGCCGATGACGGCGGCTGGCTGATCGTCGCCTCCATGGGCGGCGCGATCCAGCATCCGGGCTGGTATCACAATATCGCCGCACATCCGGATCAGGTCTGGGCCGAGGTGGGCGGTACGAAGTACCACGTCACGGCTGAACAGTTGGACGAGCAACGCCGTGAGCAGGCATGGAAGCAGATCACCGCCGTGCAACCGCGCTATCTCGGCTACCAGAAGAAGACCGACCGACTCATTCCGATCATCGAACTCCGACCACGCAGCTGATAACGGCCGCTTGTTGGCCGAGCCGATGATGGGAGTTCACATGGTGTTGGACTCCCTGCGCCAAGGTGAGCCAATGACTGGTTCGGACTTCGGCATCTCCCGGCGCACCCTGCTGCGCACCTGCGCCCTCGGTCCCGTCGCGGTCCCCGTGCTCGCCGCTTGCTCGAACGACGGACCCACGCTGGTCCGTCCTCGCCCGAATCTCACCCACGGCGTCGCGGTGGGCGATCCGCGCACCGATGGCGCGCTGATCTGGGCGCGCTCCGATCAGCCCGCGAAACTGATCGTGGAGACCGCCGCTACCGAATCGTTCACCGACGCCAAACGATTCACCGGCCCACTGCTCACCCCGGATTCCGATGGCACCGGGCGTGTGCGCGTCAACGGTCTGCCCGCGGGCCAGCTGGTGCACTACCGGGTCAGCCTGGAAGGCGAGGACGGCGCGACCTCCGAACCGATCACCGGGGTCTTCCGCACCGTGCCCGCTGCCGCGTCGGATATCAAACTGCAGTGGTCCGGCGATGTGGTCGGCCAGGGCTACGGCATCAACCCCGACCTCGGCGGTATGAAGATCTTCTCCGCCATGGCCGCGCGCGACCCGCACCTGTTCATCCACTCCGGTGATTCGATCTACGCCGATGGTCCGCTGCGGGAATCGGTGACGCTGCCCGACGGCCGGATCTGGCGCAATACCGTCTCCGAGGCGAAAAGCGCTGTCGCGCAGACGCTGGAGCAGTTCCGCGGCAACTATGCCTACAACCTGACCGACCAGAACTACCGCCGCTTCAATACCTCGGTCGCCCAGGTGGTCCAGTGGGACGATCACGAAACCGTCAACAACTGGTACCACGGCGGACTGGTCGCCGAGACCAAGGGTTACAGCGACCGCAGCATGGATATCCTCGCGACGCGCTCCTGGCAGGCCTTCCACGAGTGGATGCCGTTGGAGCCCAGGGAGGCCGTCGACGGCCGTCTCTACCGCAAGATCTCCTACGGTCCGCTCTTGGAGGTCTTCGTGCTCGATATGCGGACCTATAAGGACATCAACGACATCGACAACGGACCCACCGGTCGCATTTTCGGTCCGGAACAGACGAAGTGGCTCATCGCAGGTCTGCGCGATTCCAAGGCCACCTGGAAAATCGTCGCCAACGACCTACCGCTCGGACTTGTCGTCAAGGACGGTGAACAAAAAGTGACGGCCTACGAGGGCCCCGCCAATGGCGACAACGGCGCCCCATCCGGCCGGGAAACCGAAATCGCCCAAGTGCTCTCGGCGATCAAGGCGAACAAGGTGGGCGGCGTGGTCTGGCTGACCGCGGATGTGCACTACACCGCTGCCCACCACTACTCGCCCGAGCGCGCCGCCTTCACCGACTTCGACGAGTTCTGGGAGTTCGTGTCCGGACCGCTGAATGCCGGCGCGTTCGGCCCGAATCCGCTCGACGGCACCTTCGGGCCGGAGGCGATATTCGTGCACGCTCCCGCCGTTCAGAACGCCTCACCGCTGGATAGCTTCCAACATTTCGGCGAGGTACTGATCGATGGCAAGTCAAGAGAACTGACGGTCAATCTGTGCGATGCGACCGGATACGTCCTGTTCAGCCAGCGGCTGGCGCCGCCAGTCCGGTAACAGTAGAGATCGAACGAGCATCGGAGACCGCGCTGTGGTTAGCTTTCGATCCATGAGCACGCCGCACACTGTCGCCGCCGAAGAATATCTACCTCGTGACACCGCGGATGTCGTTCGTACGGTGCGGAATTCACGCGGTCGCGCGGAAAACCTCACGGTGCGTGGCGGCGAACCGATCGACGATGGTCTGTCGTTGCCCGATCCGCGCGCCGTGGTGTCGCTGCGGAAGATGAACGCGGTGCTCGATATCAACCTCGGCAGACGGACCGTGCGCGTGCAGGCGGGCGCCAAACTCTCCGATATCGATCGACGCCTCGGCGCGCACGGGCTCGGGCTGCCGATCGTCGGCGACCACCGCGATATCACCGCGGGCGGTTTCGCCTCGGTCGGCGGTGTCAGCACGGCATCGCACAAGTACGGCATGTTCATCGATCAGATCGTGGACCTGGAGTACGTCGATCCGGACGGACGCATCGGCACCTGCGGTCGCAACCACCACACCGAGCGCTTCCACCGGATCCTCGGCGCGGGCGGGCGCGCGGGCATCATCACCGCACTCACCCTCGATGCGGTCGACATCGATAAGGACCACACCTGGCTCACCACCGACGCCGACCGCTTCCTGGACTTCGACTCCTTCGTCGAACACGCCTACGCCGAAATCGCCCGGCCGGGCAATGTCGCACTGCAGGTCGGTCGTTGGGTCGATACCGCGCCGCTGAAGGTGTCGCGTCCGGTCGGCACCGGCCACGTGCAGTTGGGGACCGTGCGGTTCGGTCAGTGGTCGAGCCTCTACCCCACCACGCCCACCCGCTCGCTGCGTGCGCGACGTGAGGTCGGCACCAAGACCAGGAAGTCGTTGGGCGTCATCGCCTCTGCCGCGGGCGGGCGCGCGGGCGCACCGGTGCGCAATGCCGCGGCGGGCGCGCTCATGTTCGCCCCGAAGGTGCTGACACTGCGCGATGCGGAGTATCTGGCCGACACGGTCATCAGCTCCTCCGAACGCGGACCCGCCTACCGGGTCGCGATTTTCGCGCCGCTGTCGACCTACGCCTCGGTTTTCTACAGACTGCACGATTTATTTGCTGGACACCGGGAGCGGACCGGATGCTTCACCGTCATCTCCGCGATGACCTACGGCGTGCGCTCGAAGTACCTGCGTGAGGAGGCACAAGCGCACGGACTCGCGGTCGAGGACCACGGACTGATCACCTTCACCTGCCGTTTGCGGCCCTCCGCGCTGCCCTCAGAACTGTTGCGCGACATCGTTACCGGAATCGATGAGATCTGCGCATCCGAACACGCCCTGAGGTACGACTCCACGGATTAGACTGTGTCGCGCCGCATATAGTCGCCAGCAAATAGCCTCACCGTCCCTTCGGCGGTCGGCTATCTGTCGGCGGCGGCGGTCGCCTTCGGCACTGTCGGCGGGGTGTCGATGCGTTGGTTCAGCCCATCTACGGTGAAGGTTGCTCTGATGCTCGAATTCCGCACTGCCCCGACCCATCTGCCGGATCGTAAGCGTCAGCGGCCCGAATCCGTCAAGGGGCTACGGGTTCTCGTGACGGATGCGTGCTCCGAAATCGGTCGCGCCACCGCCACGCTGCTTGCCGCACAGGGGGCGCAGTTGCTGCTGGTCGCCCGGCGCGGGGATCAACTCGTCGCCACCTGCAATCAGATCGTCGATGCGGGCGGTGCGGCGAATTGGTTCCGCTGCGATATCTCCGCACTGGGTGATGTCGATCAGCTGGTCGAGTGGGTGCTCAGCGATTTCGGCCGGGTCGATGTGCTGATCAACAACGCGGGCCGACCGCTGCGCCGACCGGTCTCGCAATCACTGGATCGCTTCCGCGACTACCAGCGCATGATGGCGACCAACTACTTCGGCCCGCTGCGCCTGACGCTCGGCCTGCTGCCCGCCATGCTGGAATCCGGCTCCGGCCATGTGATCAATGTCGGCCCGTGGAGCCTGAAGACCGGCGCCACCCCGAATTTCGCCTCCTACGCCAGCTCCCAGGCCGCCTGGACCACCTTTGGTCAATGCGTGGACGCCGAACTCTCGCCGCGCGGCATCCAGGTGACCGACGTCCAATATCCGGCCGTGCAACCCGATACCGGCACCATCGCGCACTACGTCACCGAACCCGCACTGGAACCGTCCGACGCCGCCCGCCTGATCGAAACCGCCATCCGCACCCGCCCAGCCCGTCTCGAACCCCGCTTCGCGCGCACCCTGCGCGGACTGGCCGGCGTCGCACCCCGCTGCACCAACCGCATCCTCTCCCGCTTCGCCCGAGCGGACATGTCCGCGTGAACACTTTCGACGAGCATCCGGGATTCGTGCTGCGCGCACCGATCGACACACTGGTCCCGAAGCCCGATCGCGATCATTCATTACGACGCCGCGCGAGCCTCGGCCGTCGCACGCGGCAGACTGCGCCGAAACGCCGAAACGCCTCACCGGATTCCGGTGAGGCGCTTCGGAAAGGGCTATTCGCTCAGTGCTTTTCGGGGCCGAGGTAGTACTCGAACACGAGACCGGCGGCCGCACCGAGGATGCAGACCACACCGATGCCGATCAGCCAGAACTGGAAGAACGCCAGGCCGAGAGCGGTGATGGAGCCCGCGCCGGCCAGGGTGATGGGCCAGAAGCTGCCGGGCGAGAAGAAACCCAGATCGCCCGCGCCGTCCACGATCTCGGCATCCTCGTAGTCCTCCGGACGCAGGTCGAGGCGACGTGCGACGAAACGGAAGTAGGTGCCGATGATCAGCGACAGACCGGCGGTCAGCACCGTCGCGGTGGTGCCCGCCCACTCGACACCGGTCCGCGACTGGCCGGTGAAGTAGCCGTACACGACTGCCACGATGATGAAGAACACCGTGAGCAGTTCGAAAATCCGCGCTTCGATCTTCATTTCAGATCAGTCCTCACTTGCTCTCTACCGCGGACGCGCTCTTGGTGTCGCGCTTGGTGTTGAACGGCTGGGTGGAGGTCGCGACCGGGGATTCACCGATGGACTCGAGCGCCTCGGCGTTGGTCTTACCCGCCTTGCGCGCATCGATGTACTTGGTGAACTTCTCCGGCGATACCGCGCGGACCTCGAAGTTCATCATCGAGTGGAAGGTGCCGCACATCTCGGCGCAGCGGCCGACGAACGCGCCTTCCTTCTCGATCTTGGTGATCTGGAAGACGTTATCCGAGTGATTTTCCTTCGGATTCGGCATCACGTCGCGCTTGAACAGGAACTCCGGCACCCAGAAGGCGTGCACCACATCGGCGGCGGCCAGCTGGAATTCGATGTTCTTGCCGGTCGGCAGCACCAGCACCGGGATCTCACTGCTGGAGCCGACGGTCTCGACCTTGTCGTAGTGCAGGTAGGACAGGATGTCGTTCTCCGGCTTGCCGTGCACCGGGCCCGGCTGCGGGTGACCGTCCTTGGTCCGCTCCTTGTACTCCTCGAGCTGCTCCTGGTTGGCGTCCTCGCGGGCCTTATCGATGCCGTCGAAGCGGTAGCCGTCCTTGAAGTCGACATTGCGATAGCCGAACTTCCAGTTCCACTGGAAGGCCGTCACGTCAACAGTCACGTCCGGGTCGGCGACCTTCTCGTGCACGTAGTTCTGCACGACCACGGTGAAGTAGAACAGCACCGCGATGATGACGAACGGGACGGCCGTATAGGTCAGCTCCAACGGCACGTTGTAACCGGTCTGGCGCGGGAACTCCGGGGAGTCCTTCTTCTTGCGGTGGAAGGTGACGGTCCAGAAGGTCAGCCCCCACACCAGCACACCCATCGCCAATGCCGCGAGGACCGACCAGGTCCACAGTTCCCGCATCCGGGTGGCCTGCGGCGTGATGCCCGAGGGCCAGCCGAATCGCAGCCAAACATTGTCGATCGAGCAGCCCGAGACGAGCATCGCGGTGATCCCCAAGGACACCGCCAAGCCGACCCGCCGAAGGAGACGGCCCTGCCGACCCTTCACGGGTCGTGCCCCGATCTCTTCGCTCGCCTTGTGCGCCACGCTCACGCCTTCCTGGTCGCCACACATTCCGACAGTGCACCGCTCGGGTTGCGATCGCCCGGCGGTACGTCCTAAGCACGTTTCAGGGCATTCCGGTCTGCGCACGCGCCACCTAAGAATGTCCTGAGTACTACGCAGCGTAGACCAAACCGGCGCCCCGTTTGACGTCGGGTCGCATTCGACACTCCGCCGCCTCCGGGGGTGGGTCCGGTCACCCGGACATCGTCCCAGGACAGGGCGCGCGCCGCGACCGGATCCGATGCATGCGACGCACTCGGACACGACATTTCGGGTGCCAGGCGAGCTGCGCGTTCCTGCGCTCGACGCCGCACCGTCCACGCCGGACACGGCAGGCTGATCCGGTGGGGTGCGACGCACTCGGATATGAAATTTCGTCGCGCCGTCGGACGCCAACGAGGCATCGGTAGATCGCGGCACTCAGCGGGCCACGGCCTTCACGGAACACGGTGGGCGCGACACACGAATCCACCCAGTGCGGCATACTCGGACACGAGATTTCGTCCTGTGCGCCCACCTATCGGGCGCAGCCACCCAATGAATCGGGCCAGCGCCCGTACCAAGTAGGAAACGAGGTTGCCGACGCCGTGTGTGGACTGCTCGGATTTCTGACATCTGATGCGGCAACCGACGACGTGGTCGGGAGGGTGTACGACGCCCTGCACTGCGTGCGCCATCGCGGCCCGGACGAGCGCGGGACCTGGCACGACGATCACGTGATCTACGGTTTCAACCGGCTGTCGATCATCGATATCGAGCATTCGCACCAGCCGCTGCGCTGGGGACCAGCGCAGAACCGGGAACGCTACGCGCTGACCTTCAACGGTGAGATCTACAACTACATCGAGATCCGCGAGGAACTCGCGAAGGCGCATGCCGAGGAGTACCCGGACGGCAGGATCTTCGAGACCGAGGGCGATAGCGAGGCGATCGTCGCGGCCTTCCATTACTGGGGTCCGGAGGCGGTGCGCAAGCTGCGCGGCATGTTCGCGTTCGCGATCTGGGATACCGAAACCCAGGAGCTGTTCCTGGCGCGCGATCCGTTCGGGATCAAGCCGCTGTTCCTGGCGACGGGGCCGGGCGGGACCGCGTTCGGCAGTGAGAAGAAAAGTCTGCTGGAGTTGCTGCCCTCGCTCGGGCTGTCCGATGCGCTGGACCCGCGGGCGCTGGAGCACTACACGGTGCTGCAGTACGTGCCGGAGCCGGAGACGCTGCACAAGGACATCCGTCGGCTGGAATCCGGGCACTACGCGACCGTGCGTGCGGGTGCGGCGCCGCAGATCACGCGCTACTTCAACCCGCAGTTCAAGGTACGGCCCTTCGCCCCCGGTTCGGCGGCCGCCCGATATCGCGATATCGCCGAAGCCCTCGAGGACTCGGTCGCCAAGCATATGCGCGCGGATGTGACGGTCGGATCGTTCCTGTCCGGCGGCATCGACTCCACTGCCGTCGCCGCGCTGGCCATGCGGCACAACCCGAAGCTGATCACCTTCACCACCGGCTTCGAACGCGAGGGCTATTCCGAGGTCGATGTGGCCGCCGAGAGCGCGGAGGCGATCGGCGCGCGGCACATCGTCAAGGTGGTCTCCCCCGCCGAGTTCGCGGCCGCTATTCCCGAAATCGTCTGGTACCTCGACGATCCTGTGGCCGATCCGGCGCTGGTTCCGCTGTACTTCGTGGCCAAGGAGGCTCGCAAGCACGTCAAGGTGGTGCTCTCCGGTGAGGGCGCCGACGAGCTGTTCGGCGGCTACACGATCTACCGGGAACCGTTGTCGCTCAAGCCCTTCGAGTACTTGCCGGGCGGGGTGCGCAAGCTGGCGGGCAAGCTCTCGGAGCGGATTCCGGACGGCACACGCGGTAAAAGCCTGCTGCACCGCGGTTCACTGCCCTTGGAGCAGCGCTACTACGGCAATGCGCGCAGCTTCAGCGATGCGCAACTGCGCGCGGTGCTGCGCGAATTCCGGCCGGAATGGACGCACCAGGACGTCACCGCGCCGATCTACGCGCAGTCACGCGGCTGGGATCCGGTGGCGCGCATGCAGCATCTGGATCTCTACACCTGGCTGCGCGGCGATATCCTGGTCAAAGCCGACAAGATGACCATGGCGAATTCGCTCGAGCTGCGCGTACCTTTCCTGGACTCCGAGGTGCTGCAGGTCGCCGAGCAGCTGCCCTACGAGCAGAAGATCACCAAGGAGACCACGAAATACGCACTGCGCCAGGCGCTCGAGGGCATCGTGCCGCCGCACGTGCTGCACCGGGCGAAGCTGGGTTTCCCTGTCCCGCTGCGGCATTGGTTGCGCGGCACCGAACTGTACGACTGGGCGCACCTGCAGATCGCCGAATCGCAGACCGATCACCTGCTGGACAAGGGCGCGATCAAGGGCATGCTGGAAGACCACCGCGCGGGCCGCGGCGACCACAGCCGCCGGCTGTGGACGCTGCTGGTCTTCATGGTCTGGCACGGGATCTTCGTCGAGAAGCGCATCACTCCCGATATCCAGGAGCCGGTCTACCCGGTCTCGCTCTAATCGCTGCCGCCGCGCACGTTTCGCCCGCCGCGCACCGATTCCCGAGCAAACCCGTGCGCGACGCGACACAACGCGCGCGGCACCGTCGATGCAATGCGACTGTGCCGCACATCTTTTCGCGCGCCGCGCATGGATTGGCCCGGTGAATTCGTACGTGTCGCGCGAAAACGTCCGCGGCAGCGGAGGTGTCGTCACCTCGGTGCGATGCGCACTGTAGCGCAGAGCTTTTCGCGCGACACGCATGGTTTTGCGCGACGCGCATGATTTTGCCCGATGCATCGTGCGTGGCGCGCGAGAACGTGCGCGGCAGCGGTATCGGCGCGGGGAGTAGACGCGAACGGCCGCACCGGGGATGGTGCGGCCGTGGAGAGCGGTGCGGGTCAGAGCAAGGGCTTGATGTCGGCGGCGGCTTCGGGGCCGTAAGCCTTGGTGAGGCGCTCGAGCGCGTCGTCCTTGTTGAGGGTCCACTCCTGGGTGCCCATGGTCTCGAGCACGAGAACCGCGATGAGCGAACCCAATTGGGCGGAGCGCTCCAGCGAGAGTCCGGTGGTGTGGCCGGTGAGGAAGCCCGCGCGGAAGGCGTCGCCGACGCCGGTGGGCTCGACCTTGTTCACCTCAGGAACCACACCGACGATCACCTCGGTGCCATCACGGTCGACGATCTGCACGCCGTCCTTACCGAGCGTAGTGACCCGGATGCCGACCTTGCGCGCGATCTCTTCCTCGCTCAGACCGGTCTTCTGCAGCAACAGCGCCCACTCGTACTTATTGGTGAAAAGGTATGCGGCGCCTTCGATCAGCTGCACTGACTGATCGCCGTCGAGGCGGGCCAGCTGCTGGGACGGGTCGGCGGCGAACGGAATGCCGAGTTCGCGGCATTCGGCGGTGTGGCGCAGCATGGCCTCGGGATCGTTGGCGCCGATGAGCACCAGGTCGAGGGTGTGCTGCTCGGCGAGTTCGCCGATCGAGATATCGCGGGCCTCACTCATCGCGCCCGGATAGAACGAGGCGATCTGGGCCATATCGTCATCGGTGGTGCAGACGAAGCGTGCGGTATGGGCCTGGTCCGAGATCTTGACGGTGGAGCAGTCGACACCATGCTTCTCCAGCCAGGCGCCGTACTCGGCGAAATCGGCGCCGACCGCACCGACGAGCAGCGGCGTCCGGTTCAAAACGCCCATGGCGTAGGCGATATTGCCCGCGACACCGCCCTTGCGGATCTGCAGATCATCGACGAGAAAGCTCACCGAGACGTGGTCGAGCTGATCGGCCAGCAGCGCGTCGGCGAACCGTCCGGGGAAACGCATGAGATGGTCGGTCGCAATGGACGCGGACACGGCGATAGACACGAGGCTGAGCCCCTTCGGGTAGGCGGCAGACGACGAAAGGCGCGGGATTAACCCGCGCCTTCACCGTAGCTCACCCGACTCGCCGAGTCTCTTGCCGATCGGTGAGTGCCCGAGGCTTTCATGGCGGACCAGCGGCCGGTGCCCAGTTCAGTTCTGGACGTCTCCGACGACTTTCCCCCGCATCCCCAGACTATTGCCGACGGTTGGGTACGTTTCGTCGCGGGCCCACGGTTGGGTTCGCCGCCGAGTTCTGGGCGCGCCCGGCGAGTTACCCATACTCGTACGAAGTCAGCCGTTTCGCCGACGGCGGTGGCCACTATGGCCGATGCCGTTCGGGGAAACCGGCCGAGGCGTCAGTTGAAGGAGTCGCCGCAGGCGCAGGAACCCGTGGCGTTCGGGTTGTCGATCGTGAAGCCCTGCTTCTCGATGGTGTCGACGAAGTCGATCGAGGCGCCCTGCACGTACGGCGCGCTCATCCGATCGACGGCCAGCTTTACGCCGCCGAAGTCGACGGTCAGGTCACCGTCCAGCGAGCGGTCGTCGAAGAAGAGCTGGTAGCGCAGGCCCGCACAGCCGCCGGGCTGCACGGCGATACGCAGGGCGAGGTCGTCGCGACCCTCCTGGTCGAGCAGCGCCTTCGCCTTGCCGGCGGCGGCATCGGTCAGGGTCACACCGTGGGTGGTCGTCTCGTCTTGCACAGTCATGAACTCTCCTCAGGACAGCTGTGTTCAACCCGTGAACAGCGCACGGCTCGTGGCTGTCAACACCACTCAGCGGGCTGTTATTCCCCCATCTTGCCACCACCGGCTACTGCGGTGGACACAACCTCCCACCGACCTCATTTCCTGCGGGGTACGGCATCGAATAGCCTGGTCGCGTGAAATTGTTCCGTCGCGGCGAGTCCAGCACCACCGACGAGAGCGCCGACAAGACGGCGGGCTCGGATGGCGGCTCGGCCGCAGTCTCCACCACTAAAGCGGCCACCGTCACCGAGGGCAAGGGCCGACCGACGCCGAAACGTCGTGACGCCCAAGGCAAGCGGCGCGGTCCGGTGGCTCCGGCCCCGCTCACCGCGAAGGAAGCCCGCGCCCGGCGCAAGGCGACCCGCGGCAATCGCGAGGACCGTAAGACCGCCTCGGCCGAGCGTCGGCTGGCGGCCCAGGATCGGCGCGCCAGGATGCTGGCCGGTGAGGACAAGTACCTGCTGCCTCGCGATCAGGGCCCGGTTCGGGCCTTCGTGCGCGATATCGTCGATGCCCGGCGCAACCTGGTCGGATTGTTCATGCCGATGGCGTTGGTCTTGATCCTGTCCATGTTCGTCGCGCCCGCGCTGCAGACAATTGTGACGTTGGCCATGCTGGTGATGATGTTCTTCATGATCGCCGAGGGCTTCCTGCTCGGCCGAATCGTCAACGGACGGGTGCGTGAGCGCTTCCCGGAGAGCACCGATACCGGCTACAAGCTGGGTTGGTACGCCTTCGTCCGCGCCTCACAGATCCGCAAGATGCGGGCGCCGAAGCCGCGGGTCGGACCGGGCGACGCTGTTTGATTTGCAGCGCCTGCGGCGCCGCGTGTTCGCGGCCCTCTGGTGTCTTCCGTCCGCCCCTTTGGAGCGGCCTGCAAGCTAGCGGCGCCGTCGAGAGTCGCGACTTGGTCGCAACGCTTCGACGACTCGGACCGCGAGACGAGCCGCGCGTAAAACTCGCTCCCTAGTGGTCGGGAGAGCGGCCCTGTCCATCGTGCGGCCTCAGTGGTGATGTGAGTGGGCGATGATGGCGGACAGATCGGACTGCAGGCGCTGGGCGTCGCGATCGATGACATTCGCTGATCCGGCGTGACCGCCTCGTGTGACGAGGACCGCGAAGCCCACTACGACCGCCATGCTTACGAGAAAAGTTATCATGGCAGTAATTTTGCGCTCGGTGATTTACCGCCGAAAGTGGCTGTTCTGACATTGTTCGTAAAGATTCAGCCAGGTACGCTCGATGCATGCTGTCCAAGGTCGCGGTGGTGCTCTCCGAGCGCCTGGCAATGTTCGAATTCGGTGTGGTCTGCGAGGTTTTCGGACTCGACCGAACCGCGGACGGACTGCCCGGATTCGATTTCAAGGTGTGCGGGGCCGAGCCGGGGAAGCCGCTGCCGTCCACGACTCCCGGTATCACCGTCACACCGGAGTTCGGGCTCGAGGAGCTGGCGAAGGCCGATCTGGTGGCGATTCCGGCTTTTCCCGCATCGGCCTTCGAGAAGGGACTCGATCCGCGGGTCCTCGACGCGATCAGGGACGCGTCGGATAGTGGAGCGATCGTGCTCACTGTATGTTCCGGTGCGTTCCTGGCCGGGGCAGCCGGGCTGCTCGACGGTCGCAAGTGCACCACGCATTGGCGCTATGTCGACCAATTGGCAGCACAGTTCCCTGAGGCCACGGTCGATCCCGACGTGCTATTCGTCGACGAGGGCAATCTGATCACCTCGGCGGGCACGGCCGCGGGCATCGACGCCTGCCTGCACCTGGTGCGCCGGGAGATCGGCAGTTCCGTCGCGAATGCGATCGCGCGGCGCATGGTGGTGCCGCCGCAGCGCGATGGCGGGCAGCGCCAATTCATCGAGCGTCCGGTGCCCGAATGCACCTCCGACAGTCTCACCTCCACGCTGCAGTGGATGAACGAAAACCTCGACCTGCCGCACACCATCGACGATCTGGCCGCTCGCTCGATGATGTCCACCCGCACCTTCGCCCGCCGCTTCGCCGCAGAGACCGGAACCACACCGGTGAAATGGCTGACCAATCAGCGTGTGCTTTACGCCAAGCATCTGCTGGAGGACACCGACGAGGGGCTGGAACAGATCGCCGCACAAGCGGGATTCGGATCCGGTGCGCTGTTGCGGCATCACTTCCAGAAGGTCGTCGGTATCGCACCGACCGAGTACCGCCGCCGGTTCGGAGGCACGGAGGCGACTGAGCAGCGCGCCTGAGGGAGCGATCTATCAACACAGCCGCTTATGCGGTCGTGCCGGAACCGAGCGCCAGCGAGGTGCAGGCATGAGCGAGCGAGGTGCAGGCATGAGCGAGCGAGGTGCAGGCATGAGCGAGCGAGGTGCAGGCATGAGCGAGCGAGGTGCAGGCATGAGCGAGCGAAGCGAGTGATCTATCAACACAGCCGCTTATGCGGTCATGCCGGAACCGAGCGCCAGCGAGGTGCAGGCATGACCGCGGCGGATTGATACGGTGCTGCCGTGTCGGATCGCTTATCTATCAGCAGCCGCGCGCACCGCATCCTCGTGCTCGGCGGCGCGCGATCCGGTAAGTCGGCATTCGCGGAGGTGTTGGCGGCCGAGGGCGGCCCGGTGCGCTATATCGCCACCGCGATTCCCGATCCGGCCGATCTCGACTTCGCCGAGCGCATCGCCCGCCACCGCGACCGCAGGCCCGCGGACTGGATGGTCCTCGAAAGCGCTGATCCGGCAACGGTTCTCACCGCCGCTCCTTCAGCCGGAACCACACTGATCGACGATATCGGCACCTGGCTCACCGCCCGAATCGACGCGCGCGAGGCCTGGGATGCCCCGCGCGGCACCATCGCCCCAGACACGGACGGCTTGGTCGCCGCCGTCACTGCCTATCCCGGTCGCTTGGTGATCGTGACCCCCGAGGTGGGTATGGGCGTCATCCCCGCCACCCGCTCCGGCCGCCTCTTCCGCGACGAGATCGGCACCCTCAACCAACGCCTCGCGCAAACATGCGACGAGGCCTTCTTAATCGTCGCCGGGCTCCCTCTCCGCCTGAAATAGGACCGCACAGCTGCGGCGATCACGTCGCGTCACTCGCGAGAGCCGCGCCGTATCGGGTGTCGTGCCAACCGTGCAGGATGCGCCGCGCGGACGGCCGGGTGGGCCGCGAGCGCGCGGGAGGAGGCATCGGGTGCGGGGTGGGTGGTGCGGATGGGTGGTGGTGGCGGCAAGATTGGGCCGGATATGGACTGCGCGGTGTAGGAATGAACTGCCCCGACCCGGAAAGGCTCGATAGTGACAGACGGATTCGGACCGGTTGTGCCACCCGATGCGGGGGCTCGGGCGACAGCGGAGCAGCGGCAGGCGCAGCTGACCAAACCCGGAGGGGCGCTCGGGCGGCTCGAGACGCTTGGGAATTGGGTGTCGGCATGTCAGGGCGTGTGCCCACCGAAGCAGTTCGAGCGGGCGCGGGTGGTGGTGTTCGCCGGAGATCACGGCATTGCGCGCCACGGTGTTTCGGCATATCCGAGTGAGGTGACCGCGCAGATGGTCGCCAATTTCCTCGGCGGCGGCGCGGCGGTGAATACGCTGGCCGGAGTAGCGGGTGCGACCGTGCGGGTCGTCGATATTTCCGTCGATGCCGATACCGATCCGCAGGTCGCCAAGCACAAAGTGCGGCGCTCGAGCGGGGCGATCGATCGCGAAGACGCGCTCAGTGAGGACGAGATCCATGCCGCGCTCGCCGCGGGCAAGGCGATCGCCGACGAAGAGATTGATGCGGGCGCCGACCTGCTCATCGCGGGCGATATGGGCATCGGCAATACGACACCGGCCACCGTCCTCATCGCGACCCTTACCGATACCGAACCCATCGCCGCTGTCGGCCGGGGTACCGGCGTGGACGATGCGGGCTGGATCCGCAAGGTCGCCGCGATCCGCGATGCCATGCGCCGCGCCCGCCCGGTCGCCAAGGACCCGGTCGAATTACTGCGCGTAGCCGCAGGCGCCGACTTCGCCGCCCTGGCGGGCTTCCTCGCCCAGGCCGCGACCCGACGGACTCCGGTCATCCTCGACGGCGTGGTCGTCACGGCGGCCGCCCTGGTCGCCGAGGATCTGGCCGCGGGTGCCAGCGCCTGGTGGCTCGCGGGCCACCGCTCCACCGAACCCGCGCACACCCTCGCCCTGCGCCACCTCCGCCTCGAGCCCCTCCTCGACCTGGACATGCGCCTCGGCGAAGGATCCGGCGCCCTGACCGCCCTCCCCGTCCTCCGCGCCGCCGTGGCCACCCTCGCCGAAATGGCCACCTTCGTGGAAGCCGGTGTGAGCACAGCCGATTCGGTCGCCGAAGCCGAAGCCGAAGCCGAAGCCGAAGCCGAAGCCGAAGCCGAAGCCGAGACCAGCATCGCCGCTGAAGCGACCGCGCAACCGGACTTGCGGAAATAGACGGTGACCGCACGCGCCTTCCGCAACGAGCGAGCGTTGCGCTTCGGGCAAGCGCACCGCGCTCTCGGTCCGAAGCTCCGCGACAACCGCCATCGGCAGCCGACGGTCCCGACTCGCAGGGCGACCCCAACCACCAGCGGCAACACACGCCTCCGGCGACAGGCGGGCCGGGCACTCCGAGCCGACGGAACGCTCAGCATGAACGATGCACGGCGTAGGGCGCGCGCGACGGCGGTTTCGCTGCGTGGATCGGACGATGGCGATGGTCGAGCGATTACAGGTCGGCAAATATGAACGCTGTGCGGCTTGCGGTGTCGTGGCTGACGGTGCTGCCGGTGCGGGGGCCGGAGAGTGTCGATCGGAGCGCGGCGGGGCGGGCGATTGCGTTGGCGCCGTTGGTGGGGGTGGGACTCGGGGCCGCCGGGGTCGGGGTGCTGTGGGTGTTGGTGTGGGGTGGGGTGAGTGCTGCGGTCGCGGGGCTGGTGGTGGTTGCCGGGTTGGCGCTCATCACTCGGGGGATGCACCTGGATGGGTTGGCCGACACGCTGGACGGGTTGGGGTCCTATGGGTCGCCCGAGCGGGCCAGGGAGATATTGAAGCGTGGTGACACGGGGCCGTTCGGGGTGGCGGCAATTGTGTTCGTCGTTGGGATCCAAGCGCTTTCGTTCGCCGCACTGGCCCAGGCCGAGCGTTGGTTCGCGGTGCTGCTCGCGGTGGCAGTCGGCCGAGTGGTCGTGGTCCTCGCATGTCGGCGTGGCATCGCTGCCGCGCCCGGCACCGGCTTCGGCGCATTAGTCGCCGGGACCCAGCACCTGATCACCGTCGCGCTCTGGTCCGCCCTCGCCGTTGCCGCGGGCATACTCGCCGTCCCGAACCACCGCTGGCTCGGCCCCGCCGTTGTCCTTGTCGCCCTGGGCATTTCAGCTCTATGGGCCCGACACTGCACTCACCGCTTCGGCGGACTCTCCGGTGACATCCTCGGCGCAACACTCGAGATATCCGTCGCCATCACCGCCGCCGGACTAACCCTGGGCACCTGACTCACAACAGCGTCGCCAGCAACGCGTTGCCATGCCGCCCTTGATATTTCAGGTTTCATGACCAACATCGG
This sequence comes from Nocardia sp. NPDC049737, assembly GCF_040674755.1. Lineage (NCBI taxonomy): Bacteria > Bacillati > Actinomycetota > Actinomycetes > Mycobacteriales > Nocardiaceae > Nocardia > Nocardia sp. NPDC049737. The sequence continues at coordinate 25,428 of NZ_JBFANH010000009.1, forward strand.
CCCCCACGCCGGGATAGCGGATCGGGCCTGAGCGTGCGTTCTCGCGTGGACTACGCGGAAAATGCAGGCTCAGACCCACTTCGCCCGTCAGCTGGACAGGGCAGCGGCGGTATTCACTCGCATCGGGCCGGCGCCTGCCAACACGGCGGCTTCGTCAGTCCCGTGACCACGTACACGCGCACGCCCGCACTCGCACCGGACACATTGCCCGCGATGAGATAGCTGGCACGGTGCGCGAATTGTCTGGGTCAGGCAATACAGTGGACGGTATGCCTTCCGAGCGTCTGTATTTTCGTCAACTGCTGTCCGGTCGAGATTTTGCCGTGGGTGATCCGATCGCGACACAGATGCGAAATTTCGCGTATCTGATCGGCGATCGGGAGACCAGCGAGTGCGTGGTGGTGGATCCGGCGTATGCGGCGGCGGATCTGGTAGATATCGCCGAGGCCGACGGACTGCGGCTGACCGGGGTGCTCGCCACCCATCACCACCCGGACCATGTCGGCGGCACCATGCTGGGATTCACCCTGCGCGGAGTGCGGGAGCTGCTGGAGAAGACGAGCGTTCCGGTGCACGTCAATGCCGAGGAACTGTCCTGGGTCGCCAATGTCACCGGCATCGCGCCGAGCGAACTCACCGGACACCAGCACTGTGACAAGGTCAGTGTCGGCGCCTTCGATATCGAACTGCTGCACACCCCCGGCCACACGCCCGGCAGCCAGTGCTTCCTGTTCGACAATCGCCTCATCGCGGGCGACACCCTGTTCATCGACGGCTGCGGCCGCACCGACTTCCCGGGCGGTGACTCCGAGGCAATGTTCCGCAGCCTGCGTTACCTAGCGGACCTATCCGGCGACCCGGTCGTCTACCCCGGTCACTGGTACTCCCAGGACCCCTCCGCCGCGCTCTCCACGGTCAAGGACGCCAACTACGTCATGCGCCCGCAAACCCTGGAGGAATGGCGCACATTCATGCCCAGCTGACCCGCGACCGGCACACGGCTGCGGTATTTCGTGAGAGTGCCGCAGTCACATACCGCGCATCCACCCGTGGATATCGGCGAAGGTGCCGCGCTGGATCCCGGTGAGAGTATCGCGCAGCGCCATGGTGACCTCGCCCGGTTCGCCACCGCCGACGGCGAACTCACCATCGGCGGAGCGAACCCAGCCGACAGGTGTGATCACGGCGGCAGTACCGCAGGCGAACACCTCGGTGATCTCGCCGGATTCGGCGCCCTTGCGCCACTCCTCCACCGAAACCTTGCGCTCCTCAACCACATAGCCCGAGTCGGCGGCGAGGGTGAGCAGCGAATCGCGGGTGATGCCGGGCAATAGCGAGCCGGACAGTTCCGGGGTGACCAGCCGCGCCTCGGAACCGGACCCGAAGACGAAGAACAGATTGTTGGTACCCATCTCTTCGACATAGCGACGCTCACAGGCATCGAGCCAGACGACCTGATCGCAGCCCTTCTCCGAGGCCTGCGCCTGGGCTAGCAGCGAGGCCGCGTAGTTACCGGCGACCTTCGCCTCACCGGTGCCGCCCGGTGCGGCTCGCACGTATTCGGTCGACAGCCAGACCCGCACCGGCTTCACACCGCGCGGGAAGTACGCGCCCGCAGGCGATCCCAGCAGCAGGTATTTGTAGGCGGCGGCGGGCTTCACACCCAGCCCGGCCTCGGTGGCGAACATGAACGGCCGCAGGTACAGCGACTCCTCACCACCGGCCGCTGGCACCCAGCCGCTATCGACCTCGAGCAGTTGCCGCACGGATTCGATGAATAGTTCCTCGGGCAGTTCCGCCATCGCCATCCGGCGCGCGGACTTGCGGAAGCGCGCCGCATTCGCGTCGATGCGGAAGCAGGAGACGCTGCCGTCGTTCTGCCGGTAGGCCTTCAGACCCTCGAAGATGGCCTGGCCGTAGTGGAACACCATCGTCGCCGGGTCCATCGCCAACGGAGCGTACGGCTCGACCCGGGCATTGCCCCAACCTTCACCCTCGATGTAGTCGATGGAGACCATGTGGTCGGTGAAGAAGCGTCCGAATCCCGGTGCCGCCAGAATCTCCTGTACCCGCTGCGCCGGGGTGGGCGCGGGATGCGGAACATGGGTGAACTGTGCAGCAACGGTCATGAGGCAGATCCTATCGGTCGCGGTTTCGCCGCGGTGCGAGTGTCGGCGCGCGCGAATGTACCCGCGTCACCCGCCGACCTCCGCAGTACAAGACAGACGCCGACTATTTGGTCTTCGTGTCGACGAACGGCGGGCGTACGACCTCGCAGCGCAACCGTCGCCCACGAACATCGACATCGACCTCCGTGCCGGGTTCGATAGCCGCTTCGGTATCGAGCATGGCGAGGGCGATACCGATCTGCAGCGTCGGCGAGAAGGTGCCGGAAGTGGTTTCGCCGACGGGCTCGCCGGCACGCAGCACGGCCTGTCCCTGACGCAGCACACCGCGATCAAGCGCCTTCAGCCCCAATAGGATTCGACGCGGACCGGCCGACTTCTCCTGCTGCAGTGCGTCTTTGCCCCAGAACTCGGACTTCTTCCAGCCGATCGCCCATCCGCAGCGCGCCTGCACGGGCGAAATCTCCAGCGACAGTTCATGTCCGTGTAGCGGATAACCCATCTCGGTGCGCAACGTGTCGCGGGCACCGAGCCCGGCGGGCTGCCCATCGTGCGCGCGGACCTGCTCGACGAGTGCGCGGAACAGCGGCTCGGCATCGGCCCACCGCGGCAGCAGCTCGTAGCCGTGTTCACCGGTGTATCCGGTGCGACAGACCCGAATCCGGCGGCCATCCCAATCGGCGTCGGCGTAGGCCATGTACTCCATATCGGTCGGCAGCCCGAGCGCGGTGAGCACCTCGGTCGAGCGCGGTCCCTGCACCGCGAACACCCCGTACTCGCGGTGCTCATCGGTCACCGTGATGCCCTCCGGCGCGACCTTCTGCAGTTCGGCGACGACCGCCGCGGTGTTGGCGGCGTTGGGCACCAGGAAGATCTCGTCATCGCCGACGTAATAGGCGATCAGATCGTCGATCACACCACCGTCGGGCGCACAGCACAGCGTGTACTGCGCCTTGCCCGGTCGGATCCGACCGAGATCGTTGGTGAGGGCCGAGTTCACGAACTCGGCCGCACCGGCGCCGCGCACCGTTGCCTTGCCGAGATGGCTCACATCGAACAGGCCGACCGTCGTGCGCACCGCCTGATGCTCGCCGATCGTCCCCGCATACGACACCGGCATCTGCCACCCGCCGAACGGCGCGAACTTCGCCCCGAGTTCGACGTGGACGTCATGGATCGGCCCTTGCAGCGGATTGGTATCGGTCACCTGGGGAGCTTATCCCGGCGTTGTCCGCCCCTGGGCTCGTACTCGACCTGCTGGCGCGGCGATCTCGATCAGCCGCGGAACCACATGGGAATCAGCGTCGGGCCGTCCTCCGGGAGGGTGTGGGTGTGCCCTTCGCGCACGAATCCCTTGCGCGTGTAGAGCCGGGCCGATCGTTGCGTACTGGCTTCCAGGAATGCCGGAATACTCGCATCGGATGCGGCCTTCAGCCGGTCGGTCAGGATGGCGCCGCCCGCGCCCTTTCCGCGATGCTCCGGAACGGTGACGATCACCTGGAGGTAGCGGTGCGGGAATTCGCGTGGATGTTCCCTGGCGAGCAGGCTGGTGACATAGGCCGCACGGCGCAGCGCCGAGACCTCGGGGGCAGCATCGGCGGCGGCCCGGAGTTCGGCGGCCTCGGCCGCGTGGCGGTCGACGGAAGTGACGGTCTGCCACAGCGATACGGCTCGGATGCTGCCGTCGGCCTCGGCAATCCAGATCTCGTCCTCGCACAGCGCCTTGTCGATGAGATCGGGCACCCAGCCCGCGAGGAACCGGTCGGCGGGGTGGCCATGCAATATCCACACGGTCACCGCCTCATCAAGGGCGGCCGCGGCGAATGCGGCGATGAGCGGATCGCGATCCGCCGCGGTCGCCTGCCGAACGGTCGAACCGGTACCCATAGCGCAATCCTCTCGCCGCGAACGATGTGTTCATTGGCCAATGTAGGTCGGACATACCGGGGTTGCTAGCGATGACCGAATTCGTGCTGACCGAAAGTGCACCCGCACCAACGACATCGGCGGACCGACAGGCCGAACTCAGCCACGTCGCCCGGTCCCGAACTAGACTTCGCCGCCCTGCTCGATACCGGCCTCGAACTGCTCCTCGACGGGATAGCGGCACGTCTGCCCAGTAACCTGTGCCCATGACCGCTGTTGCAGATCGTTCGCTCGGACCGGAACTGGACCTGGTCGACACCATCGGCCCCGACACCGACGTACTGGTGATCGGATTGGTGTCCGGCGACGACGGCCCGACAATCGCCACCTTGGAGGACGACTTCGTCGACACCATCCTCGCCGCCGAGGTGCGCGCCGCGCTTCAGGAACAGCTGCGCGCAGTCGGCGCAAAGGGCAAGGCCGAGGAACTGACCAGGATTCCGGCGCCTGTCGGTCTCGGTGCGAAGAGTGTGCTCGCCGTCGGACTCGGCGCCGCGGATAAGATCGATGCCGAGCAGATCCGCCGCTCGGCCGGTGTGGCCGCCCGCTCGCTGACCGGTGTCGGCCGGGCCGTGACGACACTGTCGGGTCTGGAGGGCGGCATCGGCCCGACCGCCGAAGGGTTCTTCCTAGGCGCCTACACGTTCACCGCGTTCAAATCCGAGAACGCCAACGGCAAGCCGGATGATCAGCCGGTGCGCAGGGTCGAACTCCTGGTCGGCGACCCCAGTGCGTCCTATGGCAAGGGTTTCGCGCACGACTGGGTGGTCGCCGAATCGATCGCCACCGCACGCGATTTCGTCAACACCCCGCCCAGCCACCTGTACCCGGCCGAATTCGCCACCCGTGCAAAGGCCCTCGGCGAGGCCGCCGGTCTCCAGGTGGAGGTGCTCGACGAACAGGCGCTCGCGGACGGCGGCTACGGCGGTGTGCTCGGCGTCGGCAAGGGTTCCTCGCGTCAGCCCCGGCTGGTCCGCCTGACCTATCGCGGCGGCGATAAGAAGATCGCGTTGATCGGCAAGGGCATCACTTTCGACACCGGCGGCATCTCCATCAAGCCCGCCGCGAATATGGAGAATATGACCTCGGATATGGCGGGCGCCGCGGCGGTCATCGCCACGACCGTCGCCGCGGCCAAGCTGGAGCTGCCGGTCACGGTGATCGCGACCGTCCCGATGGCGGAGAATATGCCGTCGGCCACCGCGCAGCGCCCCGGCGACGTGCTCACCCAGTACGGCGGCAAGACCGTCGAGGTGCTGAACACCGATGCCGAGGGCCGCCTCATCCTGGCCGACGCCATCGTGCGCGCGGGCGAGGACGAGCCGGACTACCTCATCGACGTCGCCACCCTGACCGGCGCCCAGATGGTCGCGCTCGGCACCCGTACCCCCGGCGTCATGGGCACCGACGATTTCCGCGACCGCGTCGCCCGCTTGTCCCGCCTCGCGGGCGAAAACGGTTGGGCCATGCCGCTTCCCACCGAACTACGGGCCGACCTGAACTCCAAGGTCGCCGACCTCGCGAACGTCGCACCGCACCGTTGGGGCGGCATGCTCTCCGCGGCGATCTTCCTCCAGGAGTTCGTCCCGGAAGGCGTGCAGTGGGCGCATCTGGACGTTGCGGGCCCCGCCTATAACACCGGCGGCCCTTTCGGCTACATCGGCAAGGGCGGCACCGGGGTTCCGGTCCGCACGCTGGTCTCGGTGATCGAGGACATCGCCGCCGAGGACGCACCCACCGCTGAGTAAGCCGCCCATCGCAACGGCATGCGCGGCGCCCGAAGCCGTTCGGGCGCCGCACCGGTCGCGGCGGGATCGACGGTAGTGAAATGGTGGTTTGCGAGGGCGTTCGAACCGCCTCTCACTACCGTCGACAGCTACCCACCTCGGCTGACGGGCAAGCGCCGCGAACATATTGAACGAAACGAACAGTGCTACGGGTCGCGCAATTCGCGTTCGAACGCTCGCTGGCGCTCTACCCGCCTGCGGGCGTCATAGTCGCGCATCCGTTGCGGATAACCGGTCTTGCGAACGTCGTAAACCGGAATCCGCAAATCACCGGCAAGCCGTCGCGCCCCACGCTCGCCGACGATGCGGCGGGTCCATTCACCATCGGCGGCAATAAGCACGACAGTGACATCCGTCACGGTTGTCTTGGGCTCCACGTACCCTTCGACCCCGGTGTGGGTGCGCACCCACTCGGCGAGATAGCGGGCATCCTCGCCACTACCCGAACCCCCACGTAAAACGCTGCCACCCCGGGCCGCGCCGCCTCGGAAACGATCCAGCAAACCCAACGACGCCGACCTCCTTCCACCTGTGACCGAGTGCTCGGCACCGGTCATTCCATCTTGCCAGCCCCGTGCAGTTCGCTGCCCTGTGCTACACGTCTCGCAGACGAGTGCAAGGATGGATCGCGGTACAAGAACCACACAGATCTCCGGTGCCACGCACAATGATCGGTGGCTTTCGGACACCCATCGCGACCCGCGGTGGGTGTTCGCAGTGAGATCAACTGTTGTAGAACCCGTCGAGCAGTCAGAGGAGTCAACGGACATGGCCTTCTCCGTCCAGATGCCGGCTCTTGGTGAGAGCGTCACCGAGGGAACGGTGACCAGGTGGCTGAAGCAGGAAGGAGACACGGTCGAGGTCGACGAGCCACTGCTCGAGGTCTCCACCGATAAGGTCGACACCGAGATCCCGTCGCCGGCGGCGGGTGTGTTGTCGAAGATCGTCGCCGCCGAGGATGACGTCGTCGAGGTCGGCGGTGAGCTCGGTGTGATCAGCGAAGCCGGCGAAGCGCCCGCGCCCGCCGCCGCACCCGCACCTGAAGCCGCGCCTGCACCCGCCCCCGCGCCGGAGCCGGAACCGGCCCCCGCGGCCGCCGCTGCGGCCCCTGCACCCGCGGCTCCCGCCGCAGCCCCGGCCGCCGCGTCGGGCACCCCGGTCAAGATGCCGGAACTCGGTGAGTCGGTCACCGAGGGCACCGTCACCCGCTGGCTCAAGCAGGTCGGTGACCAGGTCGCCGTCGACGAGCCGCTACTCGAGGTCTCCACCGATAAGGTCGACACCGAGATCCCCTCGCCCGTCGCCGGCACCCTGCTGGAGATCTCCGCGCAGGAAGACGATGTCGTCGCCGTCGGTGGACAGCTCGGCGTGATCGGCAGCGGCGCCCCCGCGGCCGCCGCACCGGCACCCGCCGCCCCCGCACCGGCCCCGGCAGCTCCGGCGCCCGCTCCGGCCCCCGCTCCGGCCCCGGCACCCGCGCCCGCCGCTGCGGCCCCTGCACCAGCTGCCGCCCCTGCACCAGCTCCGGCCCCTGCGCCAGCTCCCAAGCCTGCTCCGGCTCCGGCCGCCACGGCTCCGGCGCCGACCCAGGACACCTCTGGCAACGGGGCGACCCCCTACGTCACCCCGCTGGTCCGCAAGCTGGCCGAGGAGAACGGCGTAAATCTCGCCACCGTCACCGGCTCCGGTGTCGGCGGACGCATCCGCAAGCAGGATGTGCTCGCCGCCGTCGAGGCCAAGAAGGCGCCGGCTCCGGCCGCCGCCCCCGCAGCCGCCGCACCGGCCGCGAAAGCGCCCGCCGCGGCGGCGGTCCCGTCACAGCTGGCGCATCTGCGCGGCACCGTGCAGAAGGCGAGCCGCATCCGCCAGATCACCGCCACCAAGACCCGGGAATCGCTGCAGACCACCGCGCAGCTGACCCAGGTGCACGAGGCGGATGTCACCAAGATCGCGGCACTGCGCAGCCAGGCCAAGGCCGCGTTCAAGGACCGCGAGGGCGTCAACCTGACGTTCCTGCCGTTCTTCGCCAAGGCGGTCGTCGAGGCGCTCGGCGTGCACCCGAATGTGAACGCCAGCTACGACGAGTCCACGAAGGAGATCACCTACCATGCCTCGGTGCACCTCGGCATCGCCGTCGACACCGAGCAGGGTCTGCTGTCCCCGGTGATCCACAACGCCAGCGACCTGTCGCTGGCCGGACTGGCCCGTGCCATCGCCGATATCGCCAACCGGGCCCGCACCGGCGGCCTCAAGCCGGACGAGCTGGCCGGTGGCACCTTCACCATCACCAATATCGGCAGCCAGGGCGCGCTGTTCGACACCCCGATCCTGGTTCCGCCGCAGGCAGGCATGCTCGGCACGGGTGCGATCGTCAAGCGCCCGGTGGTGGTCACCGATGAGACCGGCAACGAGTCCATCGGCGTTCGGTCCATGTGCTACCTGCCGCTCACCTACGATCACCGCCTCATCGACGGCGCCGACGCCGGTCGCTTCCTGACCACCATCCGGCACCGGCTCGAGGAAGCGGCGTTCGAGGCGGACCTCGGTCTGTAGTCGGAAAGGATCGTCTGTCGCGTATGAAGGTGGTGATCGCCGGTTCGTCCGGGCTGATCGGGACGGCGCTCGTCGCGGCATTGCGCCGCGACGGGCACGAAGTCGCCCGATTGGTACGCCGCTCCCCCAACGCGCCGGACGAGTACCGCTGGGATCCCGCTCGCGCCGATCTGGACGAGCGGGCCCTACGCGGCGCCGATGCGGTGGTCAACCTCTGCGGAGCAAGCCTCGGACGGCGGCGCTGGAACGGCAGCTACAAACAGGAGCTGCGCGACAGTCGGCTGACCCCGACCGATGTGCTGGCCAATGCGGTCGCCGTCGCTGGTGTGCCGGTGCTCGTGAATGCCAGCGGCGTGCACTACTACGGCGGCGCCACCGGCAGTAGGGTGGTCGACGAAACCGCTCCCGCGGGAACGGGTTTCCTCGCGACCCTCTGCCAAGATTGGGAGGCCGCGACCAAACCCGCCGTCGATGCCGGTGTGCGCACGGTGCTGTTGCGCAGCGCGGTGGTGCTGTCTCATCACGGCGGCATGCTCGGCATGCTGCAGCCGTTGTACTCGCTCGGGCTCGGCGGCCGACTCGGCAACGGACGTCAGTACACGCCGTGGATCTCGATGGCCGACGAGATCGGTGCGATCATCTTCGCGCTCACCCACGACAGCATTGCCGGGCCGATCAATTCGGTCGGTCCGGCACCGGTCACCAATGCCGAATTCAATCGGGCACTCGGCCGCGTCCTGCATCGGCCGACCCCATTCGTGGTGCCCGCGTTCGCATTACGCGCGCTGATCGGCGAATTCGCCGAAGAGGCGATCCTGAACGGGCCGCGTGTGATTCCGACGGCGCTGGAGGCGGCGGGTTACCCGTTCCAGCACCAGACGATCGGCGCGGCGCTGGCGGCGGCCTTGGGCCGTGATGATGAACGATGACGACGGACACCGAGACCGACACGGTATAGACCGCGCGCCGACATTCACCGGCAGCACAACGATCCAGGCGCCGGAGCCAATTACCAAGCGCCCCAATGGAGTAGATCGATGACCGAGCTAGACGCCCGAGGTGCCACCGTCATCCGCGACGCGCACGAGGGAGATCTGCCCGAGATCCTGGTCATCCACAACGCGAATATCGCCACCTCCACCGCCATCTGGGATCACGAGCAGGTCGATCTCGACGATCGACGCGCCTGGTTCCGCGGGCGCACCGCCGCCGGACTGCCCATTCTGGTCGCCGATATCGGCGGCGAGGTCGCCGGTTACGCCAGCTACGGCCCCTGGCGGACCCGATCGGGTTACCGCTTCACTGTGGAGAATTCGGTCTATGTAGCCGACCGTTTCCACCGTCGCGGTATCGCCGGCGCCCTGCTCACCGAGCTGATCGGGCGTGCCCGCCGGGCGGGCACCGTGCACGCAATGGTCGCCGCCATCGAATCCGGCAATACCGGTTCGATCGCGCTGCACGAGCGGTTCGATTTCCGCACCGTCGGAGAACTGCCGGAAGTCGGCCGGAAGTTCGGTCGCTGGATGGACCTGACCCTGATGCAGTTGACACTGCCCGTCGAGGGCGACTAGGCCGGTCGGCGGTGGCCGCAGCCCCAGTGCCTGCGCCCGATGCCAAACCTGGCAACCCTGTGGCATCGCCCACACCAGGTTGGTTTATTGGATGGCCGCGCTCGGCGTACCGTCAAGGGCGTGAACGACACGCGCACCACCTGGTCCGCCCGATTCGATACGACCCCGATCGTGGTCGAGGATCTCGGACTCATCGATTACCACAGCGCCTGGGATATGCAGCGGTCGATCGCCGCGCAGCGGGCCGCCGGGGAGGGCTCCGACCATTTGCTCCTGCTGGAGCACCCGTCGGTCTACACCGCCGGTCGCCGCACCGAGGCCGAGGATCTGCCGATCGACGGTAGCCCGGTGGTGCAGGTCGATCGCGGCGGCAAGATCACCTGGCACGGGCCGGGCCAGCTGGTCGGCTATCCGATTGTGCGACTGGCGGAGCCGGTGGATGTCGTGCATTACGTGCGCAGGCTCGAAGAAGCGCTGATCACCGTCTGCACCGGGCTCGGTCTGGACTGCGGCCGGGTCGAGGGCCGTTCCGGTGTCTGGCTGGCCGCGACCGAGCTGTACTCCGAGCGCAAGGTCGCCCAGATCGGCGTGCGGGTACAGCAGGGCGTCGCGCTGCACGGCATCTCGCTCAACTGCAATTCCGCACTCGACGGCTTCCAGGCGATCGTCCCGTGCGGCATTCGCGACGCCGGTGTCACCACGCTGTCGCGCGAACTCGGTCGCGAGGTCACGGTGGCCGAAGTCAAGCCGCTCGTCGCCGATGCGATCACTCGCGCGCTCAATGGCGTACTGCCGGTGACCGCGCGCGACATCGCCCGCGCCGCACCGGCCGTCGAGCCTGCGAAAGCCGAATGAGTCGGCTGCTGTCGCGTTCCGGCACAGTGATGGACTGCATCCGACGGCGGCGCACGGCAGGCGTAAGGTCGATCGAGTGACCTCAGCTTCAGCACCGGCAGGACGCAAACTGCTACGCATCGAGGCGCGCAACGCGGAGACCCCGATCGAGCGCAAGCCTCAATGGATTCGGACCCGAGCCAAGATGGGCCCCGAGTACACCGAACTCAAGGGCCTGGTGAAACGCGAAGGCCTGCATACGGTGTGCGAGGAGGCGGGCTGTCCCAACATCTTCGAATGCTGGGAAGACCGTGAGGCCACCTTCCTGATCGGCGGCGAACAGTGCACCCGCCGCTGCGATTTCTGCCAGATCGACACCGGCAAACCCGCCGCACTCGATCGCGACGAGCCGCGCCGGGTCGCCGAAAGCGTCCAGGCGATGGGTCTGCGCTACTCCACCATCACCGGTGTCGCGCGCGACGACCTCGACGACGGCGGCGCCTGGCTCTACGCCGAAACCGTCCGGGCCATCAAGGCTTTGAATCCGAACACCGGCGTCGAACTGCTCATCCCGGACTTCAACGCGGTCCCCGAGCAGTTGGCCGAGGTCTTCTCCACCCGCCCCGAGGTGCTCGCGCACAACCTGGAGACGGTGCCGCGTATCTTCAAGCGGATCCGCCCGGCATTCCGCTACGAGCGCTCCCTCGCCGTACTGACCGCGGCCCGCGAAGATGGCCTGGTCACCAAGTCGAACCTGATCCTCGGCATGGGCGAAACCCCAGAGGAAGTCACCCAGGCCATGCGCGACCTGCACGAGGCCGGCTGCGACATCCTCACCATCACCCAGTACCTGCGCCCCTCCCCGCGCCACCACCCGGTCGACCGCTGGGTCAAGCCAGAGGAGTTCGTCGAGCACTCCCGCATGGCCGAGGAAATCGGCTTCGCCGGTGTCATGGCCGGACCGCTGGTCCGCTCCTCCTACCGCGCGGGCCGGTTGTACGCCCAGGCAATGGCCCACCACGGGCGCGAAATCGCCCCCGCCATGGCCCATCTCGCCGAGGAGGGCACCGCCTCCCAGGAGGCCAGCTCCGTCCTGGCACGCTTCGGCAGCTGAGTGCCGCTGCGGCGATCGGACCAGGCGGCTGAAGCTGCTGGGTTCGATCGCCAGTGGCCCAAATGATCTCGGCTTCTCTGCGACGAGTCAGGTTGTCGCGGGGTGCGCCGCCTGGATGACACCGAGTTGCTGCATCATGCCGAGCGTGTCCCAACATGACCAGCTCTCGACGATCTTGCCGTCCTGGAAACGATAGATTGTGATTCCCTGAACGACCGCTGATTTGCCTGTCGGGGACATGCCCATCATCTCGCCGTCGTTGGTGCCTGTAGCCGTCCACCGGGTAGTGACGAAATCGCCCTCGGCGATCTGTTCGTTGACCAAGAACCGTTGATCCGAGAATGCGGCGAGATACATCTGCACGAGCCTTTTGAAACCGTCGGGGCCATGAACCTCGGCGAACGGGTTCTGTGGATCGTGGTTGATGCAGTCAGCCGCAATCACCTCGTCGAATACGCTGAGGTCTCGCATGTTCCATGCGTCGAGGACACGCTTGGCGGTGGCCTTGTTCTGCTCTGACATGACGCTTCCTATCGCTTGCTGGGCCGAACTGGCGGGGCGGCCATAGTCGCTGCAGGCAGCATTCGCGGTGCCCGGCATCGAGCGTGGTGTGCAGCGCGGCCGCGATGCCAACAGCGGACCCAGGCGCCGCCCCCAATATATGGACGCTGTCATCACGACGGATGCCCGTCCGAATGTTCTCGGCGGACATCCAGCTACCCGCCGATCACAAACCCTGAAGCCGGTGTATCGCAACCATTGTGCGCCTCTTTCGTGCACGCGGTAAGGGGACAACGGAGACTACTCCGAGCCTGTGCCAGGCTCGCACGGCATCTACCTGTGCATTGATTGTTCAACATGTTGGGTTGGGGTCGACCGCGAGGACGCCTCGGACGGGGACACCGTGGTGACGTAGGCGCGGTTCGGCGCACGACTCGAGCAAACGAGCCGATTTGGCTAATATTTAGTTAACCTACGTTCACTTATGTCGTAGCAGAAGTTCTGAGTGTCGGCAGTTCCAGCAGACAGCCGGAAGGCGTCGATGCGACCTTGTGGCCCGAAACGCAGACAACCGCCCGCCCTTGACACCCGGATCCGGGTAACCCGACCTGAACCCCACATGCACACCACCCCACGCGCACCTGAACACATCGGATCTTCCGATCCGGGCACGCGAGGCGACCGCTGGTGGGAAGCTCGAAGGACCGTAGGTGTCGACCGAGAAAGCGAGACACATGGTCGAGAAAGCGAGTGCGTCCGCAGGGACCAACGGTAAGGCTGTGACGGCGCAGCGGCCGGAAGACATCCGGAATGTGGTGCTGGTCGGGCACAGCGGGTCGGGTAAGACCACGTTGGTGGAGGCGTTGGCGCTCACGGCAGGCGCGGTGAATCGCGCGGGCCGGGTGGAGGACGGGACGTCGCTATCGGATTATGACGAGATCGAACATCGTCAGCACCGGTCGGTGCAGCTGTCGGTGGTGCCGATGGTGTGGCACGGGATCAAGATCAATCTGCTGGATACCCCCGGATACGCCGATTTCGTCGGTGAGCTGCGCGCGGGTCTGCGTGCGGCGGATGCCGCCCTGTTCGTCATTTCCGCGGCTGAGGGCGCCGAGGCCGTCAGCGGCGCGACCCGTGCGCTGTGGGAGGAGTGCGCGGCGGTCGGGATGCCGCGGGCCATCGTGATCACCCACCTCGATACCGCGCGCGCCGAATTCGACGAGATGACCGAGACCTGTCGGCTGGTGCTCGGCGGTGGGTCCTCGGAAAACATTCTGCCGCTGCATCTTCCGGTGTACGGGCCGAAGAATCCGGACGGTCATCGGCCGGTGACCGGTTTGGTCGAACTGCTTCCGCACTGCATCGCGGACTACTCCTCCGGGGAGGAAGTCCAGTGCGAACCGTCCGACGATCAGCTGCCGCAGCTCGAGGAGGCGCGCAACCGGCTGATCGAGGGCATCATCGCCGAGAGCGAAGACGAGACGTTGATGGAGCGCTATCTCGCCGGCGAGGAGATCGAGCTGGCGGCACTTGTCGAGGACCTCGAACGCGCGGTCGCCCGGGGCAGTTTCCATCCCGTGCTGTTCGGCGCACCCGCTCCCGAGGGGGCCAAACAGGGCCTCGGCACCATAGAACTGTTAGAGCTGATCACCGGCGGATTTCCCACACCATCGGAACATGCGGTCTCGGCGGTCACCACCTCCGACGGAGCGGCGCCGACCCCGTTGCACTGCGATCCCGACGGCGCGTTGGCGGCCGAGGTGATCCGCACGGCCTCGGATCCGTATGTCGGGCGCGTCTCGCTGGTCCGCGTCTTCTCCGGCACCCTGCGACCCGACGACACCGTGCATGTCTGCGGTCACGGCCTGGAGGACCGCGGCCACGAAAGCCACGATGTCGACGAGCGCATCGGCGCCATCACCGCACCGTTCGGCAAACAGCAGCGTCCACTCGGCCAGGCCATCGCCGGTGATATCGCCTATGTCACCAAACTCAGCCACGCAGAAACCGGCGACACCCTCTCCGGCACCGCCACCCCGCTGTTGATCGAACCATGGCAGATGCCCGATCCCCTACTGCCCATTGCCATTCAGGCACGCAGCAAGGCGGATGAGGACAAGCTCTCCAGCGGCCTGACCCGGCTGGCGGCCGAAGATCCCGCGATCCGGCTGGAACAGAATCCCGATACCCATCAGATCGTGCTGTGGTGTCTGGGTGAAGCGCACCGCGATGTCGCGCTGGAGCGGTTGCGCAGCAGGTTCGGTGTGCAGGTCGACGTGATCGACCACAAGGTCGCACTGCGAGAAACGTTCGCGGGCAAAGCGACCGGTAAGGGCCGACACGTCAAACAGTCGGGCGGGCACGGACAGTACGCGGTCTGCGAGATCGAGGTGGAACCGCTGCCCGGCGGATCTGGTATCGAATTCGTCGACCGGGTGGTGGGCGGAGTCGTACCGCGACAGTTCATTCCGTCGGTGGAGAAGGGTGTGCGCGCCCAGGCCGCGCGCGGGGTGGCGGCCGGGTACCCGCTGGTCGATCTGCGCGTGACACTCTTCGACGGCAAAGCGCATTCGGTCGACTCCTCCGATGCCGCATTCCAGACCGCGGGTGCGCTCGCATTGCGCGAGGCCGCTGCCGCCGCGGGTATCGCCCTGCTCGAACCGATCGCCGACGTATGGGTGGTGGTCACCGACGATTACGTCGGTCCGGTACTCACCGATCTGTCCGGACGGCGCGGACGCGTCCTCGGTACCGAACCGCACGGCACCGGCCGCACCCGCATCCACGCCGAGGTCCCCGAACTCCAACTCACCCGCTACGCAATAGATCTACGCTCGATCTCACATGGCGCGGGTGATTTCACACGCTCGTATATCCGGCACGAGCCGATGCCGAACGCATTGGCGGGCACGGTCCGCGAGCACGCCAAGAAGTCGGGCTGATACCCCAGCGCCACAGGATGTTTCGCTAGCGTCGAAGGAGCCGGGTGAGCAGTCCAGAGCGTTTCGTCGTCGACACCGAGCATTTCGGCAAGATCGTAATCACGCGGGCCGACGAAAGAGTGGTCACCGCACCGGTATTCGACGATGCCACCGTGGTGACCATCGAGCGCGTCGGTCCGCGCACACGTCAGCGTGTTCCCATCGGTACGCGAAATGTCAAGCGGCTGCGGGCATCGATCAATGATCGCCCCATCAGGTTGACCGTCGGCCGTGGGCATTTCTACTACCGGTGGACCTATAGAGCCCTCGCCGAGGTCGACGGCAAGATTTTGCGGCTGATGCCGACGAATCTGCACTCCAGCACATTGATGCTGGGGCAGAAGGGTCAGGACGATCATGTTCTCGCCGAATTCATGCTGACCGGAACGCACCAGATCAATGTCGTTTGGGCACTGCCCTTCACCTCACGCGACCACAAGATAGCCGTTCGGCAGCCGAATCTGGAGGACGCACTCATCGCCTACGCCTTGGTGACGGCTTTCGGCACGGGAGGCGTTTCACTATGGGACCTGGTCGAGATGGTCCTTCCGATCTGAACTACTGCTGTCGCACAAGGTATGCGGAGTTCGCGCAGACTATAGAGACTGTTGCCGGACGGGGCCGATTTCGGCCGTGCCACAAATCAACTGCCCGGACGGACTACTGCCAGGTGATCATGCTCGCCGGTAGGTGATTTGGTCCCCCGCTGTGACGTCACGATCGCGTGCTGGGCGTATTCGGCAACCGGCTCCATACGGTGTGCGCGATCGTGAAAGTTTGTGCGGCAGCTCGCGGGTTCGGCCGCGGACGCCAGGCTGAGCTGAATGGGATCGGGCCCACTCCACCGGAAGGAGTGGGCCCGAACCGTTCTCGCTAGCTCACCAGGTTCTTCCGAAGTTGTACGAGGGTGCCGCCGTCGAGACCCAAGCCCTGGGTCAGGAACTTCCCGAAATCGCCATAGGCCTGCTCCATCGCAGCGATCGCCGTATCCAAGTACTGATCACCAACCTCTTGCAACGGAATCAGCAGATCGGGATTCTGCATCAGCCCTGCCTGCTTCACCTGCTCACGCAACTTGGCATCCGCCGCGGCGCGATATTGATTCGACAGCAGATAATCCTGCCGCGCAGTAGGTTCCGGCACTCCGACCGCCCGCAACACCACATATGTCAGCCATCCAGTGCGATCCTTACCCGACGTGCAATGATAGAGCGACGCCCGATCGGTCGCCGCCAAATCTCGAATCGTCTGCCCGAACTTGGCTCGCGAATCATCGGTGAAGAAGCTCCGATACACATTGGCCATAATCTCCTCGGCCTTCCCGTTCCCGAGCAGTTCCTCTTGCTTCTGCGGATCCCGAGACTGAATGGCCGCCAGCATCTGCTGGAACAACCCGGTGTCATCGATCGGCCGCGCCACCTGCTGCACCCCCGCAGGCACCTTGTCAGCCCCCGCGAACTGCACCTCCGCAGGTGTCCGCAAATCAATAACCGCTCTGAGATTCAGGGTTCCGAGCTTCTGCACATCGGAGTCCGTCAACTTCTCCAACGAATCCGCCCGAATAACCTTCCCCGCCTTGACCTTCGCCCCGTCATAAGTCCGATACCCTCCGATATCCCGAACATTGACCGCCCCCTGCAAATCGATCTTCCCGCCGACAGCGGTAACACTCGGCTCGGCCATCGCCGAAGGCTGGAGCCCCGTCGCAGTCAGAGCCAAAGTCGCTGCGGCAGCACCTATAAGTGAAACAATTGAAATCCTCATGGCGCGGGACAGTAGAACCCCACCCGCACCTCGTGCGCCACTTCGCACCGATCCCACCGCCATTACCCCACTCACCGGTATCCCCGTGCCGCTCAATGGGATTCAGACTGGTCATTGGGTGCCGAAGCGCGCAGTCGCCAGCGAAACCCGAGATCGGTTGCGGCAGTGCCGAAGCAGTATATGCCTACTCGAAAGTGCGCGCGCGGTATACAGCTTCGACCACCGGCTACGGCAAGAGGTGACCCGACGCCGCCTCCTCCGCGCTCGATCGAACTACTCGCGAGCCGTCCGTCGCTCTCCTGCGGGAATCCGTTACGCAGCTCGTAATCGGCCAGATACTGATCCAGCGATATCGTGCCGAACCGCCCCATCAGATCGCGATCAAACGCAACGCCGCAACGCATAGCACACGCATGTCGTCGGGGCCAGGTTTTCTGTCCGCGAGTAGTCCGGAAACGACGGAGCCCCACCCGTCGAAACGGATGGGGCTCCATGCCTTACAGCGCAGGAGTGAAGCCTGCGGAGCGACCGAAGGGCCTACACGTCGAAGTACAGCTCGAACTCGTACGGGTGCGGGCGCAGGTTCACCGGCGCGATTTCGTTTTCGCGCTTGAGGCTGATCCAGGTCTCGATGAGGTCGGGGGTGAAGACGTTGCCTTCGGTCAGGTAGTCGTGGTCCTGTTCGAGGCGGTCGATGACCGAGGCCAGGCTGGTGGGGGCCTGCGGGATGCCCTTGGCCTCCTCCGGCGGGAGCTCGTAGAGGTCCTTGTCGACCGGAGCCTTCGGCTCGATCTTCTTCTTGATGCCGTCCAGGCCGGCCATCATCATGGCGGCGAAGGCCAGGTACGGGTTACCCGAGGAGTCGGGCGCGCGGAACTCGATGCGCTTGGCCTTCGGGTTGTTGCCGGTGACCGGGATGCGGACCGCGGCGGAGCGGTTGCGCTGCGAGTACACCAGGTTGATCGGGGCCTCGTAGCCCGGAACCAGGCGGTGGTAGGAGTTCACGGTCGGGTTGGTGAACGCCAGCAGCGACGGGGCGTGGTGCAGGATGCCGCCGATGTAGTGACGCGCCAGGTCCGACAGGCCCGCGTAGCCGGCCTCGTCATGGAACAGCGGCTTGCCGTCCTTCCACAGCGACTGGTGCACGTGCATGCCCGAGCCGTTGTCACCGAAGAGCGGCTTCGGCATGAACGTGACGGTCTTGCCCTCGGCCCACGCGGTGTTCTTCACGATGTACTTGAACAGCTGCAGGTCGTCGGCCGCGCCGAGCAGGGTGCCGAACTTGTAGTTGATCTCGGCCTGACCGGCGGTGCCGACCTCGTGGTGGCCGCGCTCGAGTTCGAAGCCCGCGTTCTGCAGGTTGGTCGAGATCTTGTCGCGCAGGTCGACGTAGTGGTCGTACGGCGCGACCGGGAAGTAACCGCCCTTGTTGCGGACCTTGTAGCCGCGGTTGGGGGTGCCGTCCGGGTTGAACTCCGCGCCGGTGTTCCAGGAGCCGGAGATCGACTCGATCTCGTAGAAGGCGCCGTTCATGCCCGAGTCGTAGCGGATGGAGTCGAAGATGTAGAACTCGGCCTCGGCACCGAAGTAGGCGGTGTCGGCGATGCCGGTGCTCTTCAGGTACTCCTCCGCCTTGCGCGCGACGTTACGCGGGTCGCGGCTGTAGGCCTCGCGAGTGAACGGGTCGTGCACGAAGAAGTTGAGGTTCAGCGTCTTGGCCGCACGGAACGGGTCCAGCCGAGCGGTGCTGAAGTCGGGGAGCAGCAGCATGTCCGACTCGTCGATGGACTGGAAGCCACGGACGGAGGAGCCGTCGAACGCTAGCCCTTCCTCAGCGAGGTCAGCGGTGAAAGCCTTCGCGGGAATCGAGAAGTGCTGCTGCACACCCGGAAGATCGCTGAAGCGGATGTCGACGTATTCGACCTCCTCTTCCTTGATGTGCTTGATGACCTCGTCGGCCGTGCTGAACGTCACTTGTTCTCCTTACGGATCGGTTCCCAGCCAGTGTCGATTGCATGGGTTCGTCGCGTCCAGACGGTATGGACGCGGTGTTTCCCAGCAATCAAGGCTGTGTTTCGCCAGTGTTACACGTGCGGCTGGCCGGGTCTTCAAGGCCACCCGGGCTCGAACAGCATGGTAATCCTGCCGACATTACCGACGCCCGCCGAGGTCAACTTGGGTTAATGCGGTGTCCTACGACCGGTCGTAGAGGCCTATTCTGGGGGTTATGGCACGCATCAGCGGATCCTGGCTCTCCGGACCTTCGGCGGACCCGGGCGATCCGGCAACCCCCGAGTTCCCCGGTCAGTCCCTTGGTCTGCCCCGCTCCGGCGCCGGGGCGCTGGTGGGTATGTTGCGGCGCATCGTCGCACTCGTGGTGGACTGGTTCATCTCCTTCGGTGTGACCGCGATCATCGTGCGCCCGAATCCCGACAAGATCATCGCCGGGATGGATATTCCGGCCGGGCAGCCGCGTCCGTCGAATTTCGAGGCGATTGTGAGTGCGCTCACGACGCCCAACCTGATCGTGTGGTTCGTGATCGGTGTCGTCGCGGTGTCGCTGTTCGGGTACACGCCGGGGCAGTACTTCCTGCGCCTGCGCGTCATCCGCGTCGATGCACCGGTGGCCGTCGGTTTCGTGCGTGCGTTGGCCCGCCAGGTGCTGCTGGTCTTCGTGGTTCCGGCGCTGTTCACCGACGCCGACGGTCGCGGCATGCACGACCGAGCCACCGGCACCGCGGTCGTCCGCTCACGCTAGTGCCTCCAGGCGGGTGTCGGAACAGTACGCTCCGGCGGTGTCTCTGAATCCCGTCATGCTGGCGGTCCGCCTGTTCCTCGAACTCGCCGCCATTTCCTCATTCGCGGTCTGCGGTTGGCGCGCGTTCGATTCGCCCTGGCGCTATGTGGTGGTCGTCCTGCTGCCGCTCGCCGCCGCCGCGGCTTGGGGAACGTTCGCGGTGCCGGGCGATCCGAGCCGCAGCGGAAAGGCCCCGGTCGCGGTGGACGGCTGGGTTCGTCTGCTGGTCGAGATCGTGGTGCTGTTCGGTGGCGCGGCGGCATTCTGGATCGCGGGACTGCCTCGCTGGGCGCTGGTCTTCACCACGGTGCTCGTCGTCTACCACGCCATCGGCTACGACCGGATCACCTGGTTGCTCAACACTGGGCGAACCGGAACGACCCCTTAGGAATGCGAAGGCCCGCCTCCCACGGGATGCGGGCCTCGAAGCAGCATCAGCGCCGACGGATGGTGCGCTGCACCCCGCGCATCTTGGCGCCCGCGGGCATCGGGCCCTTGGGCAGTGCGGGACCGCTGCGCGAACTCAGCGCGGCCAGCCGGCCCTCGATGAGGTCTATGCGCTTGGTATCGATATTGCGAGGCAGCTTGGTGAGGTGCTTCTGCAGTTCCTTCAGCGGGATCTGGCCCTCGTCGTTACCGATGACGATGTCGTAGATCGGGGTGTCGCCGATGAGCCGCGCGGTGCGCTTCTTCTCCTGTGCCAGTAGCGATTTCAGCCGCTGCGGGGAACCCTCACCGATCAGGATGACGCCGGGCAGGCCGATCACGCGGTGCACGGCATCAAGCTGAGTCGTCGCAGCGACGCCATTGCTGACCCGCCATTTGCCCTGCATGTTGTCCAGTACCCAGGCCGCCGCGCCCGCCTGCCCCTCGGCCTTGGCGTATACATTGCGCTGCACCCGGCGACCGAAGATGATGAACGCGACGAGCACGCCGAGCAGCAGTCCGAGCGGCAGCAGGAACCACTGCAGCCCGAAGATCAGGCCGACCACCAGGAATACGACCGTGATCCCGACGACGGCGCCGACCATCAAAGGCAGCAGCAGCTTGTCTTCCTTGCGCTGCATCTGGAACGCCTGCCAGAGCTGCTGGCGGCGTTCTTTCGACTGCTGCTTGCGGGCCGCCTTCGCCGCGGCCTTCGCTTCCTTGGACGGCGTGCCGCCCTTGCCTACTGCCATATTCACAGAATAGTGGCACGTCGGGCGGGTCTCCGCACCGCGTCAGTTCACGCCGCGACGCGCGATCTCACCCAATGCGGTGAGATCCAGATCACCCGAGGTCTCGGTCCAACCCATGGCGCGCAGCTCCGCGGGCGCGCCGACGCCGAGAGCGTCGTGCAGCCCGACGGCGACCGAGCGCGCGAGTCCGCGCAGAGTGTCCAGAGACAGTGGCCAGAGCAGCGTGCGGGTCCAGTTGTCGATTTCGCGACGCGCGACGGGTTCGCGCCAGCCGAGATCGCGCAGCATGCGTTCACCGGTCGCCGAGATGGGCTGCGCGAGATAGGAATTGCCCGCCAGTTCGACGGTCAGCTTGATGTCGTATTGCACGAATTGGACATATCGATTGCCGGGGGCGGCGATGATCAACGTTGCGCGGGAAGGTAGTTCGAAAAGGCACTGCGCCAGCGCCCGCCCGAATAGGTCCCAATCCGTGGTCACCGACTCGGTCATGCCCTCGCCTCGCTAACACTCAGCTCCGGCATGACCGCGCAACTCGGCTGTATTTACTGTTCACTCGCTGCGCTCGCTCATAATTCCCCCGGGGGACCCGCACTGGCCCGATCATACGCCGCGCTGCCTGGGACACCAGCCGAATCGTGTTGGCCGAGTATGACCTTCACCCAGCGATAGCGAAAGCAAATAGCCCGCCGTTCTCGCGAACAGCGGGCACCCGCTTCACGCGGTCACGGCAATCGGTCCGGGCGTCACATCTTCCGATTCCGGAACCCGGCCGAGCCCGCGGAATACGGGCACGTCCAGCTTGCGGCTCGCGGGCCGCAATGCCCACGACGCCACCACGCACAGCGCGAAAAAGCCGGTGTAGATCAGATGATTCGCGGCGGAACGATGTGCGATATGCGAGACGAATCCGCCGGTCAGATCGAAAAACGCACCGGCATAGGCCCATTCCTTCACCAGCGGAAAGCGCGGGACGGCGAGTGCGATGGCGCCGAGCACTTTCCAGAATCCGAGGATGGTCATGACATAGGTCGGATAACCCAATTCCGTCATGCCGGCCGCGGTCCCGCCGCGGTGCAGCAGATCGGCGATACCGCCCGATGCCAGGACGAAAACCGTCAGTCCGGTAGTGGTCCAGTAGCCGATCGATCGTGCGTTGCTCATGGTGTCCTCCTGCGTCGTGCGTTTCCCGCCGTCACACCCCTGACCAGCGCGGCGGCCGAGATGTGACAGCCACGGGTCATCCCGCCTGCAGTTCCATGAGTTCCAAGGTCTCCGGGTCGGCGAGCAGATCGATGGCCACGATCCGACCTTGGGACACGGTGAAATCGAAGACCACGCGCGGTATGCCGCCGACGGACCACACAAGTCCCGCCCGGCCGTCGATGAGCGCGAGCTGGGCTGCCCTGGCCCGGCCGGAGAAGGTCTGCGCGACCGCATTCGCACCGGACGCGCCCGCGGCACCGGTGGCGAGGGCGGCGGCATCGACGCGCAGCACCACATCCGGATCGAGCAGCGTCAGCAGCGCCTCGAATTCACCCCCGCGTGAGGCGGCGAGGAATGCGTCGACGACCTCACGCTGACGATCACGGTCGGCGGTGGCTCTTGCGCCCTGCACCCGCCGCCGCGCCCGACTGGCCAATTGCCGGGCGGCGGTGGGGGTTTTGCCGACGATCGGCGCGATCTCGTCGAAGGGCACGGCGAACATGTCGTGCAGTACGAACGACAGCCGCTCCGGCGGGGCGAGGGTGTCGAGTACGACAAGTAGGGCGAGGCCGATCGAATCGCCGAGCATCGCTTCCTGTTCCGGGCCCTCGACATCCGGTACCGGTTCGAATTCGTCGAGCGGTTCCTCGCGCCGCGTCTTGCGCGACTGCAGCATATTCAGACAGACCCGGCCGACAACGGTGGTGAGCCAGCCGCCCAGATTCTCGATCTCATCGCTATCGGAACGGCTGAGTCGCAGCCACGCCTCCTGGACAGCGTCATCGGCCTCGCTACCGGAGCCGAGCATGCGATATGCCACCGCGAGCAGATGCGTGCGGTGCTCCTCGAAGCGCTCGGCGAGAAATTTCTCGTCCACTTGTCACATTCTCCCGTTCGGGCTGGTCATGTACGTGAACTGGAAACCGCGACCGCGAACAAGGAGCCAATGATGACCGCTGGACTGCAGACCATCGTCTACCCCGTCACCGACCTGGTCAAGGCGAAGAGCGTGTACGGCGCGCTGTTCGGGGACCCCACCGCCGACACGCCGTACTACGTCGGCTACCGGGTGGCGGGCCAGGACATCGGCCTGGACCCGAATGGCCATAAGAAGGCAATGACCGGCCCGATCGGCTACTGGACCGTCGAGGACATCGAGAAGCAGCTGGCCACCCTGGTCGAGGCCGGTGCCGAGGTGACCCAGCAGCCGACGAATGTCGGCGGCGGGAAGCTGATCGCGACGGTCAAGGACACCGACGGGAATGTCTTCGGGCTCATGCAGCCCTAAGCGAGGATGGCTCCATGCCCTCCGAGACCTATGACGTGCGCCCGATCGGCCGGGTGCGCTCGCCACTGACCGATCCGGCGGATGCGCCGAAACAAGGCGACGAAGGCGCACCGCCCGCCGAGATCGTGCTCGATCCCGAGGTCGCGGCGGGCACGGTGGGCTTGCGCCCCGGCGATGCGGTGTTGGTATTCACCTGGTTGCATCGGGCGGATCGGGAGGTGCTCTCGGTGCATCCGCGCGGCGATCGCAGCCGCCCGGTCACGGGGGTGTTCGCGACGCGGGCACCGCATCGACCGAATCCGATCGGGCTGCATCGGGTCACGATCGCCGAGATCGATGGGACCGTGCTCACCGTGCACGGTTTGGAAGCGATCGACGGCACACCGGTGCTGGATCTGAAGCCGGTCCTCGGACCGACCGCGCAGCGCTGAGTGACACCCCCGTTCCGGGGGCTGGACTATTGACCAGCAGCAGTCGATAGTTCTCGGGTGACTGTGCTGTTGCGTGGGATGGCCGGGGTTTTGTTGATGCTCGCGGGGTTGGCGCCGGTAACGGCAGCGGACCCGATCGGTGTGCCTTTCCAGTGGTCGCAGAGCTTCATCACCGCGCCCGACGGCACCCGGCTGCACGCCGATATTCTGCGCCCGCACGGCGTTTCCGCGGATACGCGCACGCCGGTGGTAATGACCGTCAGTCCGTATCGCTCGCATACCGCTTATCTGAGCGTGCCGCGGCTCGAGGGTGGGCCATCCACCGACGACCTGCACGTCGCGATGTTCCTGAACGCGGGCTATACCTACGTCATCCTGGATCTACGCGGCTACGGCGGCTCGTCAGGATGTCCGGATTTCGGTGGGCCAGGCGAACGTTCGGATGTGACCACCGCCGTGGAATGGGCTGCGGGGCAGCCGTGGTCGACCGGTCGGGTCGGAATGATCGGCACCTCATATGAGGCCTGGACCGGGATGATGGGGCTGGCCGCCAAACCCGCGGGCCTGGCCGCCGTCGCGGCGTTCGGACCGGATGTCGACCCCTACGCCTATATGTACATGCAGGGTGTCGCGTGGAAGTTCTCCGGTAAGCCGGTCACCGAGAGCGGCATTCGCCCGGCCGAAATGACGGGTTTCGAGCATCTGCTCATTGCCTCCACACCGGGCCGCCCCGACGACTCCCCCGAGTACCAGTCCAATGCCGTCCAGATACCGGCCGGGTGCTATGAGCAATTCGCCGCTAACACCACCAACCATGACGCCACCACCCCTTTCTGGCGCGAGCGCGATCTCGTGGAACGGTTGCGCGGCAATACCATTCCGCTATTCGTCGGCCAGGGTTTTCTGGATTACAACACCCGGGCGTATCGCATCTTCGACGTCTGGAATGCGCTCGGACCCGGCGATCATCGAGCCTGGTTCGGCCAATGGGGCCACAGCGATTGCGATAGCAAATGCGGTGCACCGGATTTCGATACCCAACTGCTCGCCTTCTTCGATAAGCATGTCGCCGGTCGCGATATCGAGGTGCCCGGCCCGCGCATCACGGTCGGCCAATTCGATGGCGGCTGGCGCTCCGAAACCGCATGGCCGCCGGCTGACGCGCACCGCGTTCAGATCGATCTGCGCACCGGCACCTATACCGATCGCGGTCTGCTGCCCGGACCCGACCGCGAGATCTGGTCCATTTCCGAACCGCTGAATACCGCGCAGCACATCTCCGGAATTCCGACGGCAACGCTGCGTCTGTCCGGTCCAGCGACCGCGACGGTCGCGGTCGAACTGTTCGATATCGCCCCCGACGGCCGCGGCACCATCATCACCCGCGGCATCGCGCCGGTCGCCGACACCGCCGATATCAGACTGTTGGCGCAGGACTGGCCGATCATTGCCGGGCACCGTCTCGGCATCCGGATCACCGATGTCGTCGACGACGTCTGGTCCCATGCCGCCGCCAATGCCGAGGTCACCGTCCTCGCGGCCCGCCTGGACCTGCCCCTGCTCAGCACCCCGCGCACCCCCGACCGCGCCGGCGGCACCAGCGAGGCCTGGGCGAAGTGGCGCGACCAAAAGGTCCGCACACTCGGGCCCGAGGTGTTGAACAATGCAGTGATGCCCATGAATTTGCCGAATGAGACCGGTCCTCGATGACGGGTAACGCCGCCCGGACCCACACCACGCCGATTGTCGTCGATACGCACGTAGCCGAACGCCTCGCGCTGGCCTTGCGCTGCGCGACGGTTTCCTACGAGCCATCGGATACCGCGGAGCCCGCAGAACCCAGCGACGCCGAATTCCTCCGGCTGGGCGCACACCTGGAACAGTCGTTCCCCCTGGTCCACACCGAACTGGAATTGGAGCGATTCGGACACAGCAGGCTGTATCGCTGGCCGGGTGTCGAACCGGATCGGGTATCGGCGATTCTGCTCGCCCACCAGGATGTGGTGCCGGTCGATGATCTGCGGCGGTGGACGCATCCGCCGTTCGCGGGCGTGGTGGATGACGAATTCATCTGGGGCCGTGGGGCAATCGATGACAAGAGTCGATTGATCGCGATTCTGGAGGCGGTCGAATCCGCACTCGCCGCGGGAATTCGCCCGCGACACACCATCTATCTGGCCTTCGGGCACGACGAGGAGGTGTTCGGGGATGACGGTGCGGTGCGAATGGCGCAGCGGCTGCGCGAATCCGGGGTGCACGCCGATCTGCTGCTCGACGAGGGCGGTGTCATTCTCAACGGTCTCGCCGACGGCATAGACCGGCCGGTGGCCTCGATCATGGTGGGCGAGAAAGGTTATGCGACCGTTCGCCTTTCGGTATCGGCGGTGGGCGGACATTCGTCCATGCCCGGCAAACAGACCGCGGTGGGACGGATCGCCCGCGCGGTCGGCCGCCTCCAGGACCATCCGATGCCGTTGCGCCTGACACCGGTGGTATCGGACATGGTCACCAGGCTGCGCCACGTCATGCCCGCATATCGCCGCCGCCTGCTCCGATTCGCCGGACTGGCCACGCCGGTGATCACCCGGATACTCGCGGCGCGTCCGCAAACCGAGTCGCTGGTGCGCACCACGACCGCGCCGACGGTCATCCGCGGCGGCGTCAAACCCAATGTGCTGCCACAGCAGGCCGAGGCCCTGGTGAATTTCCGCATTCTGCCCGGCGATTCGGTCGCATCGGTGCTCGAACACTGCCGAAAGGTGGTGCGCGACGCGGACGTGCGGATCGAACTCGTCGGCATGACCTCGGAGCCCTCACTCGGCAAACCACCCGGCCCAGCATTCGACATGATTGCGCGCCTGGCCGAGTCCGTCGTCCCGGGCATCGCGGTGACCACCGGCATCGTCCCGGGCGCGACCGATTCCCGGCACTACGACGACCTCGCCGCCACCCGCTGCAACTTCGCCCCCATCCTGCTGACCAAGGCCGACGTGGAAACGATCCATGGAACCGACGAGCGCATCTCGCTGGTGAACTACGCTCGGCTCATCGAGTTCAATCGGCGGCTGATCGATCAGCTCGCGGCGCCGCCACGTACCCAAGGAGCCGATGCATGACAACCGACCCGAAGGCCGGCGAATCCCCCGACCCGACACCGGGCACCGAGGGCGAATTCGACGGCATCGGCAGCCGAATCGCTTGGCGCGCATGGCTTCCCGACACCAAGGCGCGTGCGGCGATCGTGCTCGTGCACGGCGTCGCCGAACATTCCGGCCGTTACGCCCATGTCGGAAAGCGCCTGGCGGACAACGGTTTCGCGGTCTACGCGCTCGACCACCTCGGCCACGGCAAGTCGGCGGGCAATAACGCGAATATCGGTTCGATGGCGGGCTCCGCAGACAATGTCGAGGAGATGCTGAAGATCGCCCGCCGCGAATATCCGGGTGTGCCGCGGTTTCTGCTCGCGCATTCGATGGGCAGCCTGATCACCTTGTATCTGGCGGTCCGGGCGCCGATCGACGTCGAAGGGATCGTCTTGTCGGCACCGCCGCTCGATATCGCCGTCGGCAATCCGCTGCAGCGCCTGCTCGGCCCGCTACTGTCCCGGTTCGCGCCGAATGTCGGTGTGCTGAAACTGGATTCGTCGATGATCAGCCGCGATCCCGAGGTGATCCGCGCCTACGACAACGATCCGCTGGTATTCCGCGGCAAGCTCCCGGCCCGCACCGGTATGGAGATGCTGAATGCCACCGAATTCGTCAAGAGCCGTCTGGACAAGCTCACCGTGCCGCTGCTGGTGTTGCATGGCACCGCCGACACCATCGCCGCACCGTCGAGCACCGATCTGATCGAGCGGGGCGCGGGCTCGAAGGACCTCACGGTGATCCGCTACGAGGGCCTCTACCACGAGGTCTTCAATGAACCCGAACAGGACAAGGTGCTCTCCGATGTCCTGGAATGGCTCGAGGCCCACGTAGCGGACGAGTGAGGACCTAGCGGTAGTTCGTCAGGCAGGCCTGCTCGCCGTCGAGGACGCCGGTGCGGAACGCCTCCAACCGTTGGAAGCCGCTCGGCACCACCTTGCCGTCCACATCGCTGGCGACCAGACCGTCGGCGAGCAGTCCGGAGACGGCCTCGTCGAGGTCGTTCGCCGACAGCCGTGGATCGCTGCCCGGCTCGCTCAGCTTGGTGGTGACGACGCCGGTGAGGCATGCGGTGCGCAGTCCGGAGGTCTGCGCACCGGTGATCGTCAGCTTGCGCTCCTGTTGCAACGCAAGGACATAGCGGGAGATGAACACGGCGAAGGCGTTGTAATCACCGTCCACCACCGCCGAGAGCGGTTCGTCATCGCCCTTCATCGCCCCGCCGCGTTCGGCGAGTTCGGGTACATCGGTGCCGATCTTGTTCGAACTCGGGCAGTACGAGACCGGCTCGGTGGCGGTCACTTTCGAGCAGTTCTCGATGATCCCGTTGTAGTCGTACTGCGGCGCCTGCTGCAGCGGGAAGATCTTCGCCAGCGCCTGGCTCAGGCTGGTCAGCGACGGCACATCGACAGCAAGCTGAGCGTCCTGCTCGCCGTCCTCGTATGTCGTCGGCAGGGTCCCCCGACGCTGTTCGATCTCTTTCTTATTGATCTTCTTGCAGCCTTGGGCGCCGTCGGTGTAGCCGATCTGCACCGCGGTCACCCGCTCGAAGGCGGAGCCGTGCACATTTTTCGGGTTATCCGGATCGGAATCGCGCACGGCGATGGTGGCACCGAGGACCGCGTTGAGCCCGTCGGTCATATTCAGCGTGAAATGCGCGGAATTCCCTTCGGCCACATGACGCAGGAAGACACCGGCCAGGCAGTCGGCCTGCTGCTCCTTCACCAGCGTGCCGGTGAAGAATCCGGCGATCTTGGCCTGGCCCTGGATGGAGTGACCGTATTCGTGCGCGAGCACCATCACGATCGCCATATCGCTGTACTTCTCCTGCAGCAGTGGCAGCAGCACACCGCGGTCCCAGCCGATGGTGTGGTCCACGCTGCAATAGGCGGCGTTGACGAGGTGATAGGTGCTGGACTTGCAGAATTTGATCGCCTGCTCCTTGGACGCCTTGGCATCCCAGGAGATGTAACGGCTCACCGGCTTGAAGGTGCCGGGAAAGTTCTTGCCGTACTCGGTCTTCCAGAAATCTTCCAGATCGGCGATGGTATTGAGGGCGAGTTTGTCGACCGCGCCGCCGTCGCCGTTCTCCGCGGTGAGCGGTGCGTCCGGGACCCCCTTGCGCGGGCCGCTCGGTCCATTATTGGAGACCGCGCCGGTCAGCTCCCACGGATTGTCCGCGGTCACCGCGCTCGCTCGCTGCTGTCCCGCCTTGCTATCACAGCCGACCAGCGCCGCACCGACCAACAGCAATACCGCGACCACCCCGAACCGCAGCCCTCTAGTCCTCATCAGGTCTTTCCTCCCCGAACTCACTGTGGGCCCGTCCTCGGCGAACCCGACCCGATGGGTGCTTTGCGCACACACGTCGAGCGATCACATGGTAATCGCCGGAAGCTCGGCGCGTGTATACGTCTCGGCGGCCCATGGCCTCAGCGCCCATTCATGACCGAAATCTGCGGGATCGCGCACAGCCACGGAATGGGCGTTGAGGCCAATACATCAGGCGTTCAACCGCACCCGAGCCAGCACCGCGCGGTGATCCGAGCCGGGGATGGTCAGCGATCGCACATCGGCGGACGTTCCGTCGGCCACCAGGATGTGGTCGATGCCGATCACCGGGCCCCAACGGCGATCCGCGGGATAGGTGAGCAGCGGCCCGGCGCCCGCCTGGTCCGCCGCCGCGACGAACCGTCCGCGCAGCAGATCACGGAATGCCGAGTGATCGCGGGTGGCATTGAAATCCGCGCCGACGATCGCGGGACCCTGTTGCGCGTCGAGAATTTCGCGAATCGTGCGCAGCTCCGAACTCCACACCGGGAAGTCGACCGAGGGCGGCACCGGATGAAATGCGAACACCGCGACCGGTCCCCGCTGTGGATGCTCCATGGTGGCGGACAAATTGTTCATCCAGAAGCCGTCGTATTTCTTGGTGTCCCGCAACGGGTATCGACTGTAGATGCCGGTACCGCCGGCAAGTCGACCGGCCTGTAGGAACTGATACGGCAGCGACTCCTCGATTCCGGCCGCCGCGAGCCGCTGCGCCACCTCCGGTGTCAGCTCATCGACGGTGAGCACCTCGACCTGGTTTTCCCGAACCGCTCGAACCACCGCCGCCGCATCCGCCTCCCCGAGCAACAGATTCGACTGCATGACCGAAATCTCCCGCCCACTCGCCGCCCGCCCCTCCGGCACGAACATCGGCACCTGCATCCACAACACCGCCGCGACGATCACTCCGGCGGCCGCCGCACTCCGCCACCCCCGCGCGATCAGGAAAAGCACCAACCCCGCCACCGCCCCCAGCATCAGATACGACGCCCCCGATGCCACCAGTACCAGCACCTGCCACCGCCAAGCCCCGAAATGCAGCACAATCCCGAGTACTCCCGCGACCAGCGCACACCATCCGATCCCCAGCACCACCCGGTCCACCCATTTCCGCATTCCCCGACCCTAATGGGCGACAACGCAGGACTTGTGCCGCGATTGTGTGGATTCCGTGTAGGCGCGACCCACGGAATCGTCCGACGCGCCCCGTACACTGTCGGGAAGTGCATCGGCGCGGGGAGTCGAGGTGGTCGCGATGTATGTCGAGGAGTTCACGGCGACGGGTGTGCTCACTGCGGACGCGGCCACAGATCTTGCCGACACCGCAGGCCGGTTCACCTCTCGGATCACCGTGACCTGCAATGGCCACACGGTGCTGACACCGGTGCTGCCGTGGTGTTGGAACGAGTTGCGGGTGTGCGCGGGAAGCACGGTATCGGTCATCGTCGAGCAGGGGTACCGCCCACCCGACGATGAGGACCGCATCGCGCTGCGGGAATTCGTGCGCCGCTTCCAGGTGCTGACCGCGGTCGGTCCGGCGCGGCTTCCGCTCAGTGGCGGTGCATCCGCTCGACGAGCACGGCGGCGTCCGTGGTGAGCGAGCCACCGGCGAAAGCCAGTGTGGCCAAGGAACGTTCGGCTGCGGCCGGATGGCCCGCACCGCAGGCATCGGTCACCAGAATCGGGAAATAGCCCAGGTCCAAGCTGTGCCGGACGGTGGGTTCGATGCCGACCTCCAGAGCGATGCCCGCGATGGCGTACGTGTCGATGCCCAAGTCGCGCAGGGCGAAATCGAGCGGGGTCGCCGCGAAGGCGGACATGGTGATCTTATCGATGACCACCTCGTTCGGACCGGGCGTCAGCTCGGGGACGAGCTGATACTGCGGCGAACCCTGCGGGAAGCTGGAATTCACCTCGTTCGGATTGTCGACCCGCTGCCACTCCATGGCCATACGCAGTTGCGAAACACCGGCCGACGCGGGCGGCAATGACATGTGCCTGGTGTAGAAGACGCGAAAACCGTTCTCCCGCGCCGCATCCCGCAGCTGCACACAGGTCTGGACGATCTTGTCGCCGTCTGGCAGCTGCCGCACGATGCCGACCTGCATGTCGTAGATGATCAGCGCCATACTGGTCGGATCGCAGGCATCCGCGAGGGTCAGCGGAATGCTGAGACCGTAGGCGTATTGCATCAGGCCGACCCCACCTTCGTCCGGTCGTAGGGCTCGGTGACATCGACGGACGGATCCATCAGCGCCTCCAGCGGCAACGGCGCCTGCACCGGAACGTAGGTCCACTCGAGGTGACCGGCCTTGGTCAGCGGGAAATCGTCGACATAACGCTTGGCCTCTTCGACGCTGTCGACCTCGAATACGATCACCACGCCCGGCTCATCGGCGCGCGCGTAGTTCTCGCGCACGATGCCCGCCTTCCACAACCGCCACACGTTGGCGACCTCTTCGGGAAGGTAGGGGGTGATGGTCTCCATCGTCACGCCGGGCTTGAAGCTGTCGAAAACGATGACTTTCATGGGAAATCGAACTCCATGTCTGCAGAATGTGGTGCGGCCGCGCCGCGTGCGAGTTCCATGTAAGTCCGATGATTACAGTGTTACAAGAACGCACTTTTTGGTGAGTACCGGAGGCGAGCGATGCCGGAGAAGCGCTATTACTGCGCGGTGGAGGTGACCGTCGATCTCATCGACGGCAAATGGAAGCCGGTCATCCTGGCCCACCTCAAGGAGGGCGTGCGCCGCTACGGCGAATTGCGGCGCCTGATGCCGAGCACCAGCGAAAAAATGCTCGTCCAGCAACTGCGCGACCTGGAGTCCGACGGCCTCATCCGCCGCACCACCTTCGACACCGTGCCACCCCAGGTCGAATACGACCTGACCGAGGAAGGCTGGAGCCTGGTCCCGGTCCTCACCGCCCTCTACGAATGGGGGCGCAAACGCGCCGACCGCGCCGGTATTCCCCTGCCTTGAGCGGCCTCAGCCACCGAAGACGCGCTCCACCACCGCTTTCGCCCGCCGAGTTATGCGCATGTAATTGTCCAGGAACTCGCTGCCATCATCGTTCGGCCAGCCCGCCACCCGCGCGACGGCCGATAGTAGAGGGCCCGGGCCGGGTAGTTGATCGGCCGGCTTGCCCCGTACGAGCACCAGTGCGTTACGCGCCCTGGTCGCCGTGATCCAGGCTTCGCGCAGCAGCGAAACATCTTCGACAGCAAGCAATTTGGTCTGCTCGATGACATCGAGGGATTCCAGCGTCGAGGTGTTGTGCAGTGCGTGCACATCGTCGGCGTAGCGCAGCTGCATCAGCTGTACGGTCCATTCGATATCGGCGAGGCCACCGCGCCCGAGTTTGGTGTGAGTCGCCGGATTCGCTCCGCGCGGCAGGCGTTCGGCGTCGATCCTGGCCTTGATCCGGCGGATCTCGCGCACCGACTCCGCCGAGACCCCGCCCTCGGGATAGCGCACCTTATCGATGGTGCGCAGGAACCGGACACCGAGGTCCTGGTCCCCGGCCACCTGATGCGCGCGCAGCAGGGCCTGCACCTCCCACGGCTGCGCCCACTGCTCGTAGTAGGCGGCATAGGCGGCCAGCGTGCGCACCAAGGCGCCGTTGCGACCCTCCGGGCGCAGTCCGGCGTCGACCTGCAGCGGCGGATCGGTACTCGGCGCGCCGAGCAGCCGCTGCACCTTCTCCGCGACGCCGATCGCCCATTTCACGGCCTTGGTCTCGTCCTGGCCGGGACGCGGGTCGCAGACGAAGAGCACATCGGCATCAGATCCGTAGCCGAGTTCCAAACCGCCGAGTCGCCCCATGCCGATAACCGCGAAATCGGCCGGTACCGGCGCCCCGAGTTCGACCTCACTGGCCCGAATCACCGCGCGCAGTGCGGCTTCCAGCACCGCGACCCACACCGAGGACAATGCCCTGCACACCTGCGGCACGTCCAGCATGCCGAGCAGATCAGCGGAGGCCACCCGAGCCAATTCATGGCGGCGCAGTGAACGGGCAGCGGCCACAGCACGTTTCGGATCGTCGTAGCGTGCGGCGGCGGTAAGGATCCCGCGCGCAACGTCTTCCGGCTGCGGACTGAGCAATAGCGGCCCGCCCGGACCGTCGGCATACATCCGGATCGTGTCCGGTGCGTTGATGAGCAGATCCGGCAGATATTCCGAGGAACCGAGCACGATCATCAACCGCTGTGCGATCGCGCCCTCGTCGCGCAGTTCGCGCAGGAACCAGATCTGATCGTCCAGTCCCTCGGAGACCCGTCGGTAGGCGAGCAGTCCGGCATCGGGATTCGGTGTGTCCCCGAGCCATTCGAGCAATGTCGGCAACAACAGCGCCTGAATGCGGCCCTTGCGCGACACTCCGCCGGTGAGCGCTTTCAGATGCCCCAGTGCGTTCTCCGGCGCCGCATAACCGAGCGCGGCCAGCTGGCGGATCGCCGCGTCCGGGCTCAGCCGCAGCGCGTCGGGATCCATCTTGACCACCGATTCGAGCAATGGCCGATAGAAGAGTTTGGCGTGTAATCGCCGCACCCGCACCGCATTTCGGCGAATCTCGGTGCTCAGCACGCCGATGGCGTCCTGCCGTCCGTCCGGGCGGATATGAGCCGCGCGCGCCAGCCAGCGCATGCCCTCTTCGTCATCGGCGGCGGGCAGGGTGTGGGTGCGCTTGAGCCGCTGCAACTGCAGCCGGTGTTCGAGCAGGCGCAGGAATTCGTAAGAGGCGGTGAGGTTCGCGGCATCGTCGCGGCCGACGTACCCGCCTGCGGCCAATGCCGTCAGCGCCTCGACGGTGCCCTGCACATGCAGGGTCTCGTCCACCCGGCCGTGCACCAATTGCAGTAGCTGCACGGCGAATTCGACATCGCGCAGGCTGCCGTGGCCGAGTTTGAGTTCGCGCTCGCGCAGATCGGCGGGCACCAGATCCTCCACTCGGCGCCGCATCGCCTGCACCTCGGCGACGAAGTCGGGGCGCTCGGAGGCGGTCCACACCATCGGCATCAACGCGTCGCGGTACTGCTCCCCCAGCGCCAGATCGCCGGTCATCGGCCGCGCCTTGAGCAGTGCCTGGAACTCCCAGGTCTTGGCCCAGCGCTTGTAGTAGGCGATATGCGAGTCCAGGGTGCGCACCAGCGCACCGGCCTTGCCCTCGGGCCGCAGTGCCGCATCGACCTCGAAGAAGGCCGCGCTGCCCACGCTCATCATCTCGGCGGCCAATCGGGCGGCGGCGGCATCGGCCGGTTCGGCCACGAAAACGACATCCACATCGCTGACGTAGTTGAGTTCGCAAGCACCGCTCTTGCCCATGGCGATCACGGCCAGCCGCACCGGCACCGGCGCATCCTTGCAGACCCTGGCCACCGCGACCGCGAGCGCAGCGGTCAATGCGGCATCGGCGAGATCGGTGAGATGGCGGCCGACCACCTGGTACGGCAGCACCGGCTCGTTCTCGACCGTGGCCGCCAGATCCAGCGCGGCCAAAAGCATGAGTTGGTCGCGATATCGCTTGCGCAGCAGCGGAATTGCCTCGGGACCGGACAGCTCGGCCCGGTACAGCACCGCATCCGCGTGCGCACACTCGGCCGGCACTGCCTGCACCGCCGCCAACAGGTCCGCGACCAGCTCCTCGCGCGCGGGTAGCTTGTCCCGCAGCAGAATTCGCCATGCGGCCGGATCGGCGACCAGATGATCAGCGAACGCGCTCGACGATCCGATGAGCGCGAAAAGCCTGCCGCGCAAGGCAGTATCGGTACGCAACGTCGAATCGAGTTCGAGCCAGTCGTCGCCGAGCGCGGTCTGCAACCGCGTCAGCGTCAGCAGTGCGAGATCGGCATCGGGCGCGCGGGACAGCGCCCACAGCACCGGAATGCTGTCGATATTGTCCCAAGCCAACTCTCGTAACGAGGTGGCGGCGGTCGGCTCGAGCAAGCCGAGCCGACCGACACCAGGAACAGCTGAACGAGCAGACGGCGGCCGGACCATACGTCCAACTTAGTTGGCCGATCATCTCTTTCCACCCGGCCGGGGTGGAAAGAGTCGTAAACGTAGCCGACCGCGCTGGTTTAACCGGCTAGAGGCCGAGGTACTCTTTCAGCTCGTACGGGGTCACCTGGCTGCGGTAATCCGCCCATTCCCGGCGCTTATTGCGCAGGAAGAAGTCGAAAACGTGCTCCCCGAGCGTCTCGGCGACCAACTCTGAGCGTTCCATCGCCTGCAGCGCCTCATCGAGCGTGCCGGGCAGCTCGCGGAAGCCCATGGCGCGCCGCTCGGCGACGGTCAGCGACCACACATCGTCCTCGGCCTCCGGCGGCAGCGTGTAGCCCTTCTCGATGCCACGCAGACCGGCCGCCAGCAGCACGGCGAAGGTCAGGTAGGGGTTGCAGGCCGAATCTGGACTGCGGATCTCGACGCGGCGCGAGGAGGACTTGTTCGGGGTGTACATCGGCACCCGCACCAGCGCGGAGCGGTTGGACCGGCCCCACGAGGCCGCCGTCGGCGCCTCGCCGCCGTGGATGAGTCGCTTGTAGGAGTTCACCCACTGGTTGGTGATCGCGCTGATCTCCGGTGCGTGCTCCAGGATGCCCGCGATGAAGGCGCGTGCGGTCGCCGACAGGTTGATCGGATCGTCGGGATCGTGGAAGGCGTTGGCCTCACCCTCGAACAGGCTCATATGGGTGTGCATGGCCGAGCCCGGGTACTGGGCGAACGGCTTCGGCATGAAGGTTGCGCGCACGCCCTCGTCGATGGCCACTTCCTTGATCAGGTAGCGGAAGGTCATCACGTTATCGGCCATGGACAGCGCGTCGGCGTAGCGCAGGTCGATCTCCTGCTGCCCCGGAGCGCCCTCGTGGTGGCTGAACTCCACCGAGATGCCCATCGACTCGAGCGCGTCGATGGCGTGGCGACGGAAGTTGGGCGCGGAGTCGTGCACGGCCTGGTCGAAGAACCCGCCGCTGTCTGCCGGGGTCGGCTGGCGGCCGTCCTGGGGACCGTTCTCCAGCAAGAAGAACTCGATCTCCGGGTGCACGTAGCAGCTGAACCCGACATCACCGGCCTTGTTGAGCTGACGCCGCAGCACATGGCGCGGGTCGGCCCAGGACGGCGAGCCGTCGGGCATGGTGATATCGCAGAACATACGCGCGGAGTGCTGGTGGCCCTTGCTTGTCGCCCAGGGCAGCACCTGGAAGGTCGAGGGATCCGGCCGCGCGACCATATCGGCCTCCGACACCCGAGCGAAGCCCTCGATGGCCGAACCGTCGAAGCCGATGCCCTCTTCGAAGGCGCCCTCTAGCTCGGCCGGAGCGATGGCTACGGACTTCAAATAGCCCAACACATCGGTGAACCAGAGACGCACGAAGCGGATATCCCGTTCTTCGAGCGTCCGCAGCACGAATTCCTTCTGGCGATCCATGTCGCCGAGCGTAAGCATCCGGCGTTAAATCCGTGTTACATACACGCTTAGGGATTGCAATCCCATCATTCGGAATGAATCTCACAGGGCGCAAGATCACCTTGTGAGCGAGCGAGCCGCGGGCACAGTACGCCCCCCACACGACCGGGCCGGGCGCCGGCGAGGCGCGGTCGGGAGCGGGGAATCAGCAGGTCAGACCGGACCCTGGGACCTTCAGATCGGTGAGGTAGGAGATCACCGCGTCGTCGAGGCACTGATCACCGGCGACCAATGCCGCGGTGTGCCGGGTGCCCCGGTAGGTGATCAGCGCGGCGCCGAGCTGGTTGGCCAGATCGACACCGGCCTGATACGGCGTCGCGGGATCCTCGGTGGTCGACACCACCACCGTCTTCGGCAGACCCGGCGCCGAAACCTTGTGCGGTGTGCTCGTGTTCGGCACGGGCCAGACGGCGCACAGTTCCAGCGGTGCGGTTCCGGTGCCGCGACCGTCGTCCAGGAACGGTGCCGCCTTGCGGTATTCCATGTCCTGTCGGCCCACCACGGCACGATCGTTGATCGGCGGATCATCGACGCAGCGGATGGCGTTGAAGGCCTCCTGCGTGTTGTCGTAGCTGCCGTCGTCGCGGCGACCGTCGTACAGATCGGCGAGCTTCAACAGCGTGTCGCCACGCCCGTCGCGCAATTCGGACAGACCGAGGGTGAGCACCTTCCAGAAATCATCGGAGTAGAGCGCCTGCTGCACGCCGGTGATGGCGTCGCCGTAGCTGAGTCCGCGTGGATCGGTGGTCGCGGCCGGTTTGGTCTCCAGCGGATTCACCAGCGCGCGGAACTTCGCGACAGCCTGGGACGGATCGGTGCCGAGCGGGCAGTCCGCCTGCTTGGCGCATTCCGCGGCGTAGGCGTCGAAGGCCTGCTGGAAGCCCGCCGCCTGCCGCAGCGATTCCTGGATCGGATCCTGGGATGAGTCCACCGCACCGTCGAGCACCAGGGCGCGCACATTGTTCGGGAACTTCTCGGCGTAGGCCGAGCCGAGCTTGGTGCCGTAGGAGTAGCCGAGATAGCTGAGTTTCGGATCGCCGAGTACGGCGCGGATCACGTCCATGTCCTGTATCACCTCGCGGGTGCCGACATGGGCCAGGAATTCGGTGCCGGTGCGCTCGACGCAGTGGCCGACGAACTCATGGTTCTCGTCCTCGGCCTTGGCAATGCCGTCGGGAGTGTTGTCGGTCGGCGGTTCGGCGCGTTCGGCGTCGTTCTGCTGCGGGGTCAGGCAAGCGACCGTCGGGATCGAGGATCCGACACCGCGCGGATCGAAACCTACTCGGTCGAAGCGCTCGGCCAGCGGCGTCTTGCCCGCGATGCCCACCATCGACAAACCCGATACGCCCGGACCGCCCGGATTGAGCAGCAGTGAGCCGATCCGGTTGCCGCTGGCCGGAATTCGGGCCAGCGCGATCTGCGCGGTGGCGTCCTCGGGCTTGCTGTAATCGACGGGCACGGTGATGCGGGCGCATTCGGTATTCGGTGCGAGGCGGTCGTCCGGGGAGCCGAAATCGCCGCAGGAACCCCAGTTCGCGGTCTGGCTGTAGAACTTCTCGAGGCCCGCGGGCGATGTGGGTAACGCAGTGCCCGGCTCGTCCTTGGATGCGGTGCATCCGGCCGCCACCACCGCCAGCGCCACCGCGACCAGCACCCCACGCGACCCATTCCGCACCACAGACATGGGAAAGATCCTGGCATGCCTGCCCCACCTCTGGCGAAACTCCGGCCGGCCGTGAGTACTCGAACCTCGATCACCGCACCGACCGTTGGGACTGCGACGGGTTCTGGGCGTACACGAGTTACCCATGTTCGTGCGAAATCAGTCGCTGCGCTGGGCTTGCGATGTGACCAATTGCATCGCCTATGGCCTTAAACGGGCGAGGCAGGGGGTGCACACTGGATTCGTCATACAAACCCGGGGACCCGAACGGGCCTCGAGGCGACAACCACGAAAGGGACGATGATGTCCGTATCCGAATCGGAAACCCCTGCCTACGGCGCTGCCCCGGCTGCCAAGCCGACAAAGCGCAAGACGCGGGTACCTCATCTGCAGCAGATGAAGGCCGATGGCGAGAAGTGGTCGATGTTGACCGCCTACGACTATTCCTCCGCTCGCATCTTCGAAGAGGCCGGAATCCCGGTCCTACTGGTGGGTGATTCCGCCGCCAACGTCGTCTACGGCTACGACACCACCGTGCCGATCACCGTCGACGAACTCATCCCGCTGGTGCGTGGTGTGGTCCGTGGTGCACCGCACGCACTGGTGGTGGCCGATCTGCCGTTCGGCACCTACGAGTCCTCGCCGCAGCAGGCGCTGGCCACCGCGACCCGGTTCATGAAGGAGGGCGGTGCGCACGCGGTGAAGCTGGAGGGCGGTGAGCGCGTCGCCGAGCAGATCGCGCTGATCACCTCGGCCGGTATTCCGGTGATGGCGCATATCGGCTTCACCCCGCAGAGCGTCAATACCCTCGGTGGTTTCCGGGTGCAGGGTCGTGGCGACGGCGCCGAGCAGCTCATCGCCGATGCCATCGCGGTCCAGGAGGCCGGTGCGTTCTCCGTGGTAATGGAGATGGTGCCGGCCGAACTCGCCGGCCAGGTGACCCGCAAGCTGACCATCCCGACCGTCGGCATCGGCGCCGGCGCGGAATGCGATGCGCAGGTGCTGGTCTGGCAGGATATGGCGGGCTACACCAGCGGTAAGACCGCCAAGTTCGTCAAGCGGTTCGGCCGGATCGGCGATGAGTTGCGTTCGGCCGCGGCCGCTTACGCCGACGAGGTGCGGCGCGGGACCTTCCCCGGCCCCGAGCACAGCTTCTGAGTTCACGATGACCGGCCGAGCGGTGCACGCACCAGCGGCGCTGCTCGGCCAACCCGTGCAGCCGATGCTCGACTGGGCCACCGGAGTTCTCGCCGATCGCGGCGTGAAAATCGTTGGTACGCCGGAGGAAACGCGACGGCGGTCGTGGTCGTTGATCGTGCGCATCCCGACCGATGCGGGTCCGATGTGGTTGAAGGCCAACGCCCGAGCCGGTGCGCACGAGGGTCCGTTGCTGCAGGCATTGGCCCGGCTGCGGCCCGGTAGTGTGCTCGAACCGCTTGCGGTGCAACCGGATCGCGGCTGGATACTCAGTCCCGACGGCGGTGCCACCGCGCGGGATTCCGCGGCGGCGTGGACCGAATTGGTCCGCCGCTACGCCGACCTCCAGTTGGCGATGGGCGACCACATCGCTGAACTGCGCGACACCGGCACACCATATCTGCCACCGCCCCAACTGATCACGGTGTATCAGCATTTCGAGCCCCGTGTCCCCGGCCTCGGCGCGGCGATCACCGAAGCCGCCGCGGCGCTCGCCGAATTCGGCAGACTGAGCATCGAACACAATGATCTGCACCCGGGCAATGTGTTCACCGACTCGGACATGCTGTTCGACTGGGGCGATGCCGTGGTTACCCACCCGTTGCTGTCCTGGCGGGTACTGCGCGGTGCGCACCGCACCGAATATCTGGAACGGTGGCGGCGATCCGGTGCCGTTACCGACGCAGAAATCGCTCTCGCCGACCGGCTGGCACCGTTGATCGCCCTGCATCCTTGGCGCACCATCGACGCATCGCCACCGAGGTTCGCGCGCTTCCTGCAGGGCTTGCTCGACGAGCTGCGTGCGGGCTTTCGCCAGGTTTGATCGGCGGCGCCCAGCAAAATCGCGCGGGCCACGCGGGGCAAATAATGGCAGACTCGAAGCCGACAATGCCGACACGAGCAGAGGGTACCGATGCCGCAAACCCGTTGGATTTCACGCAGCACGCTGGTGGTAGCGGGGATTTTCGCAGCCGTGGCGCTCACCGCCTGCGGGAACGACTCGAGCCCGGCGCCCACCGGCAGCTCGAGTTCGACCACCGGATCGGCCACGGCCACCAGCGCGGGCAAGACCACCAGCGCACCGACGACCACCCTGGAGATCTCCGACGCGTCGGCCACCCAGCTGTGCGACATGATCCGCCCGGAGCTGTCGAACTGGCGGGTACAGGGTCCGACGCTGGGCCGGATCGGGCTCAATGCTCTGGTGCACGAATGGGCGCTGCGCAATGGCGGCATCAACGGCCATGTACTCGCCGATAAGCCGATGATCGACCGGATCACCACCAAGAGCTGCGCCGATGTGCACCAGCAGGCGATCGAGGCATTGGAACTGCCCGATCTGGCTTCGGGGATCGCCTTCTGATGCGAACTCACTACCCCGCGATCGAGCCGTACCAAACGGGCATGCTCGATGTCGGCGCGGACCAAGCCGTGTACTGGGAGGTCAGCGGCAATCCAGACGGTAAGCCCGTGGTGTTCCTGCACGGCGGACCCGGTGGCGGCACCGAACCATTCCACCGGCAGTTCTTCGATCCGGCCGCATACAAGATCGTGCTGCTGGATCAGCGCGGCTGCGGACGGTCCACCCCGCATATCGCGGACGGGGCGAGTCTGGAGACCAATACCACCTGGCACCTGATCGCCGATATCGAAGCGCTGCGCATTCATCTCGACATCGACCGCTGGCAGGTATTCGGCGGCTCCTGGGGTTCTACGCTCGCACTCGCCTATGCGCAACAGCATCCGGAGCGGGTCACCGAACTCGTACTGCGCGGGATCTTCCTGTTGCGGCGCAAGGAAATCGACTGGTACTACAACGGCGCCGCAGGCTACATCTACCCCGACGAGTGGGAGAAGTTCCTGGCCCCGGTGCCGCAGGACGAGCGCGACAGCGATCTGGTTCGGGTGTATCACCGGCTGCTGCACTCCCCCGACGAGAAGGTCGCACAAGCGGCCGCCGTCGCCTGGTCCACGTGGGAGGGCGCGACGAGTTCGCTACTGCCGCACCCTGATCGGGTACAGGAGAGCGCCCAGCCGCGGTTCGCACTGGCATTCGCCAGGATCGAGAACCACTACTTCGTCAATGGCGGCTTCCTCGACGAGGGACAGCTGCTGCGCGATATCGACAAGATCGCGCATATCCCCGCCGTCATCGTGCAGGGACGCCACGATGTCGTCTGCCCGGCGACCAGCGCATGGGAACTGCATCGCGCCTGGCCCGGTTCGGTACTGCACATCGTCGACGATGCCGGTCACGCCGCCGCCGAACCCGGAATAACGCACCATCTCGTCGAGGCGACCGACGGATTCGCGAAAGTGAGCTGATCATGGTCACGGCCGGAACCGCCATCGTCGCGGCGCTGCGCGACGACGTCGACCGGCTGCTGGCCGCCGAACCGGATGTCCGTGCCGACGCCTGGGATTCGGTGCACCAGATGCGGGTCGCGACGCGCAGACTGCGCAGTGTGCTGCGCTCCTACCGGACGCTCTTCGAAGCCACACCGATCGCCGAGATACAGCACGAACTCGAGTGGCTGGCCGATCTACTCGGTGTGGCGCGTGATGCCGAGGTGCGGGCGGAACGGTTCACAGCGCTGTTGGCCGCGCATGCGCCACAGGATGAATTCGCCCGGCTCGCAATGGAAACGGCCGTTCCAAAGGCGGCAGGCAACAGCTATGTGCCCGGCACCACCGAGTACGTGCGCACCGAACTGGTCGATGCGGAACGCGACCGGTACCGAACCGCACATGCCGAGGTCCTCGCCGCCCTCGATCACCACCGCTATCACGCACTGCGCCACCGTCTTTCGGCCTGGCGCACCGACCCACCGCTCGACGCGGACCAATCGAAACAGCCAGCCGCCGAGGTCTTCGAACGCATCCTGCGCAAGGACCGCAAACGCTTACGGCGACTGGTCTACGCCGAGCCCGCCGTTTCG
The DNA here is from genome assembly GCF_040674755.1 of Nocardia sp. NPDC049737. Lineage (NCBI taxonomy): Bacteria > Bacillati > Actinomycetota > Actinomycetes > Mycobacteriales > Nocardiaceae > Nocardia > Nocardia sp. NPDC049737. The sequence goes on from NZ_JBFANH010000009.1 coordinate 68,227, forward strand.
CCCGCCGAGCGCGTCGAACTGCTGCACGATATCCGCAAGGGCGCCAAACGCCTGCGTTACTCGTGCGAAGGCGCGATCTACGTACTCGGCGATGCCGCAAAGGATCTCGGCACCGAGGCGAAACGCCTACAAACCGTACTCGGTGACCACCGCGACGCCGTCGAATCCCGCGAAGCCATCCTGGCCCGCGCCGCCGAAACCCACGCCACCGGCGTCAACGCCACCATCTATGAACTCCTGGCCGATGCCGAAGAAATCGCCGCAGGCGAGGCACTGGCCAAATACCCCGCCGCGGCGGCGTTCGTATCGGCTTGATCGGCCCCGGTCACTTCACCCCCGTAGCGAAGATCAGAATGGCGAATAGCAGCATGGAAACGCACAGCTGAGCGCTGTAGCCGGCAGCACGAGCACGAGAAGCGCGTCCGGCCGTTGTCTGCGCGGCAGCTAGGGCCGCAGCACCGACACCAGGAACTCGGTCTGGTCGTAGACCGTCTGCTCGAAGACATCGTCGAAGTAGACATCGAAATGTCCTACCGGATAACGCTTTACGATCGCGTGCTTGGTGCGTTCGGCCGCGCGCATGGTCGGTTTCGGTGGGGCGATGGTGTCGTTGTCGGCGATCGCGTAGAAGACCGGCATCTTCAATGCCTTGGCCCGGCGGCCGGGGGAATCGAACAATGTCGAGAAAGCCACGCGGGCAGCGACTTTCGGTTCGTAGGTCTCACTCTCATCCGCGAGCCTGCCGTAACCCTCCGGTGCATCCGGCGCGCTCATCAGCGCCGCTGAACGCTTGCGACCGGCCAATCGGACGCGAACGGGCTTGCGCCGGATCGGACCGACGAGCAGATCGGTAGCCGCGATGGTGGCCACCTTGGTCAGGCTGGTCGGGCCCTTCGCCATGGCCGAGGCCCAGCCGCTGGTGAACGGTACCTGGGCGACGACCGCCGCGATGTAGTCGTCGTCGGGCGCTACCGTCAGCACATGGCCACCGCCGAAAGAAGTGCCCCACAGCGCAATTCGGGTCGCGTCGAAGCCGCGCAGCGTGCGTGCGTAAGCGATGGCCGAGCGCCAGTCCTCGCGCTGACGGGCGATATGTAGTAGCTGACGCGGCGCACCTTGACTGGCCCCGAAATGCCGGTAATCGAATACCAACACACCCATCCCGGCGGCGGCGAAGCGCCGGGCGTACCTATCCAGCCCCATCTCCCGGTTTGCGCCGAGACCGTGCCCCATTACAACGAGTGGGCGGGGCTTGGGGATGCCAGCGGGGGGATACAGCCAGGCAGCGCACTGCTCGCTGCCCGAGGGAAAACTGACCTCGACACGTTCCATGGCACCTCACCGTACTGTTTCGATCCGAACTACTACCCCCCGACCGGTCACGGGTCAGGCCAGTGATCAAGGTACCCCTTGATCAAAGTAGGCTAAACGCTGCGGACGAGTTGGCCGGGCGGCCGCGGTGATGGGAACGGGTACGTGAGTGCCGCAGCCCGTCGCCGAGGAAAGTCCGGACTCCACAGAGCAGGGCGGTTGCTAACGGCAACCCGGGGTGACCCGCGGGAAAGTGCCACAGAAAAAAGACCGCCCACGATCCCCCGGGATCGTGCGGTGAGGGTGAAACGGTGCGGTAAGAGCGCACCAGCGCCCCGGGTGACCGGGGCGGCTAGGTAAACCCCGCCCGGAGCAAGGTCGAAGGTCGCACCGTTCGCGGTGCGGCTGCGCAGGTGTTCGAGGGCTGCTCGCCCGAGCCTGCGGGTGGACCGCTCGAGGCACCCGGCAACGGTGTGTCCAGATGGATGGCCGTCACCCGGTGTGAGCCGGGGACAGGATCCGGCTTACAGGCCAACTCGTCCGCCCCCTGCAATCCGGTGCTCACCGGTGCCATGATGGAACTGGACCGCTGAGCCGGAATTCGGTGCGGTCAGGCACTTCGCACGGGGTGTAACCATGGATATTCTTGCCGTTATCGGGGCGATTTTCGGGGTGGGGGCGATCGCGGGCGGGATAGTCACCGCGATGAGCGCGCGCATTGTCACCCAATACGAGAAGGGGCTGGTGTTCCGGTTCGGCCGGGTGGTCGGAACCCGAGATCCCGGACTGCGAATGCTGATTCCATTCGTCGACCGGATGCGCAAGGTCTCCACGCAGATCGTCACCATGCCGGTGCCCGCGCAGGACGGCATCACCCGCGACAACGTGACCGTACGCGTCGACGCCGTGGTCTATTTCCGGGTGATCGATCCGGTCTGCGCGGTGGTGGAGGTACAGAACTATCTTTTCGCGGTAGGGCAGGTGGCGCAGACGTCCTTGCGTTCGATTATCGGAAAGAGTGATCTGGATAGCCTGTTGTCCAATCGTGAGGAGTTGAACAAGGGGCTGGAGATCATGATCGATAGCCCGGCACTCGGCTGGGGAATCCATATCGATCGGGTGGAGATCAAGGATGTATCGATACCGGATTCACTGAAGCGCTCGATGTCGCGGCAGGCCGAGGCGGAGCGGGAACGACGGGCGCGGGTGATTTCCGCCGAGGGCGAATTACAAGCGTCGAAGAAGTTGGCCCAGGCGGGTGCGCAAATGTCGGAATCGCCGGCGGCACTGCAACTACGATTGCTGGAGACCGTGGTTCAAGTTGCGGCGGAAAAGAATTCGACATTGGTGCTGCCGTTTCCGGTGGAGTTACTGCGGTTCCTGGAACGCGGTACGCCGTCCGGGGCGAGCGCCGCCGAGTCCACCCCGACCGCACCCCAGCCCACACCGGAAATCACCCCGCCCGAGCCGACACCGGCGCTCGGTCAGGGCAACACGCCAGCGGCCGAACAAGATGGAATGCGCTCGTAACACAACGGGCGTATACCGATACGGGTACGGTTGACCGTTTCGATCGACCCGCAAACAGTCGCTACGGCCGATTGCGCCGTACGACCGCATCGGTAGCACAACGTAAGGAAACCGGGCCGATGTCCATACTGATTCCCGTGATCGCGATCATCGTCATGATCACCGTCGGGTACGTGTTGAAATACCTGCCCAATTACTTGCCGTGGCTGAAGGATTGACTATTTCAGCTCAGCAGAGCATCTTCGCCATCTGATAGATGGCCTGGGCCTCCTCCTTGGAGGCCTCGGAGGCGCCCTTCGTGCGCTTGATGACGTTCTGGACGACCTCGTCCTCGCTCTTGCCGTCCTTGATGTCTTTGCAGGTCTGGACCAGAATGTCGCCGATCTTGGCGTCGTCTTTGCCCTCGGCGAGCTTGGGGAAGGCGCTGCGGTAACTGACGACGAACGTCCCCGCCTTGACGTTGTCCAACATCTCACCGCCCGCGGCCTTCGCCGCCGAAGTCGTCGCGGAAGCGGGCGCGGCGGAAGAGTCTTTGTCATCGCCGCAACCGGCAAGAAGCAGGGCTAACACGGTGCAGCTGGCCGCGATCGCGGCGGTAGTTCTGGTCACGCAGCGGATGCTAGCGGCACTTGGGAAACGTCGCCTCCCGTCTGGTTAACGGAAGGCGACGAAGACCGCATCGTTGACGGTGAGGTCAGAGCGGGTTGACCATGAAAACCTGAGCCCAATACGCCGCCTGCTCAGGACCGAGCAGAGGCATCAGGTAATCGAAAAGAATCGTTGACATCAGTGGATAACTCCCAATTGTCGACGTACGGGTCACTTGCGAATGTGCGGGAAAAGCTCGATCCCGCCACGCCGGGGAACCCTAGCAGCCGGGCTCTGACGCCGCCGGGTTCGGCGTGTCCGGCATGGCGATTCGGGTGGCACTGGCCTAGAACGTGAGCGACGTCATAGAGTAGGCGCCGTTGGTAAGACCCGTTGCCGGTCCGCCACAAACTCACATTCTTCGATCACGGAAGCAGGCACAACTCTATGCGGATTGTTCGTTCACTGGTCGCCGGTGCGCTGATCGCCGGGGCCGCATCGGTTTTCGCCATGCTGGGCACCGGGTCCGCCTCGGCGGTCGCGGTTACCCCGCTGGCGGGTGGGGTCCAGGTCGACCTCAACTCGGCCGACACCGCCTGGGTGCACCAGAACCACATCGGGCAGGCCATCGCCGGTCTGCCGCATCCGTCGGCGGCCTCGTTCGGCCAGGCGCTGGACGCGGCGGCGGACGTTTCCGCCGGCGTCCCGGGTGGACGGGTGACCTTTACCGTGTACGGGCCGCTCAATGAATTGAACGGCACCATGCTGGCACTGCAGTAGAGACCGACTGCGACAGCGTGGAACTTCACCAGCGGATCGTGTCGGCGCCGGTCGATTTCGGCGCCATTCGATCCGAATTCGGATTGGCCTCGGCGTATCCCGCCGAGGCCACCGCGGCGGCCCGCGACGCGATCGACGCGTTCGCGGGCGCTCGCGCCGATCGCACCGATATTCCATTCGTCACCATCGACCCGCCCGGCGCCATGGATCTGGACCAGGCGGTGCATATCGAACACACCTCTTCCGGTTTCACTGTCCACTACGCGATCGCCGATGTCGGCGCCGTAATAGATCCCGCGGGCCCGCTGGCCCAGGAAGCGGGCGCGCGCGGCCAGACCTTCTATCTACCCGACGGCACCGTGCCGCTGCACCCGCCGATCCTTTCGGAGAATTCCGCGAGCCTGCTGCCCGAACAGACCAGGCCCGCGGCGCTGTGGACCATCGAATGCGATGAGACCGCCGAGCCGCAACGATTCTCGGTAATCCGGGCTACCGTGCGCTCGCGGGCCCGACTCGACTACGCGAGCGTCCAAGCCGACGCCGACGCGAACCGCCTGCATCCCTCGATCGCGGCCCTGCCGGAATTCGGTACGCGGCGCATCGAGGCCGGGCTGGCCCGCGGCGCGATCGGACTGCGCCTGCCCGCCCAGAGCGTTATCCGTGACGACAAGGCCGTCGGCCACTGGCATCTGGTAGTGGAACCGCGCACCGCCGCCGACGACTGGAACGAACAGATTTCCCTGTTGACCGGTATGTGCGCTGCGCGAATCATGTTGAACGACAGTGGATCCGGTGGCGTGCCCCGGGCCGGTGAGCGGATCGCATTGCTGCGGACCATGCCGCCGCCCGTAGAATCGGCGATTGATTCGATGCGCAGGACGGCTGCGGCGTTGGGGGTCGACTGGCCTGCGGATCAGTCCGTCGGGCGGATGTTGGCCGGACTCGATCCGAATGCGCCTGCGACGTTGGTCTTGATGTCCGAGGCGACAGGGTTGCTGCGTGGTGCGGGATATACGGTGCTCGATGGCGTGGCGGCCGCAGGGGCAAACGGTTCCAGGGCCGGTGCTCAGGTGGCTGATGGTGCGCTGTCGTCGGGTGGTGTGGAGTTGGTGGCCGATCCACGGTCGGCAGGTGCTACCGAGTCGCTAGGTGGCGTGGGCCCGCCGGGTGGTGCCCGTTCCATCGGCGGCGCGGCTGCGGCGGGCAGCGCGCGTGCGGTGGGCGTTCGGGGGACCGGCGCCAAGCCAACGAGAAACCCACAGACCGTGAACAACCTGCAGCACAGTGCGATCGGCGCCCCCTACGCGCACGTCACCGCACCGCTGCGCCGCCTCGCCGACCGCTTCGCAACCGAGATCTGCCTCGCCCGCTGCGCCGGAACCGAAGTCCCGCAATGGGTCCGCGATGGCCTCGCCCCCACCGCCGAGTCGATGAAACGCAGCGACAGCCTCGCAGGCAAGGTCGAACGCGCCTGCATCGACCTCACCGAATCCACCCTGCTGGCCGAACGCAGCGGCTCGATCTTCGAAGCCGTAGTAGTACGCGAAGCCAACGGCACCCGCCCCGCCGAAGTCTTCATCGCCGACCCACCGGTTGTCGGGCCGTGCGCCGGCGCACCCCCGGAAGGCGCGCAGGTCCAGGTGCGCCTGGTCGCCGCCGACCCCACCACCCGCAAGATCAGCTTCGGTTACCCGATCTGAGCCTTCTTCACGCACCGTCGACGTCTACGAAACGGATTGCCGCGCAACGGGGGTAGGTCTGCCCGGGTAACACCGTGATCACATCGCACACTTTGACCAATCGCTCGGGTACCCCGCCGCCGCGCCCCAGCGCAGGGCCAACTTCCCTACTCCCGCCATACGAAATGCACCATGGGTCTGCTCCAGGGCGCATTCGCGGATCGGTATCCGAGTGGTTCGAGCGGTCGTTGGCCAGACCTCTGACCAGGCTATTACGTTTATCTCCGCTGGGGTTGCTGCTCCCTCCGAGGTCATTCGTCCGGGGTGTATTCGGCGTACTGTCCCGACTTGGGGGAGGTGGCTGCGGCCAACTCTCGGGCAGCCTGGACCAGTGCGTCTATGGCCCGGTGCTCCGGACCGAGGTACCGGCCCACCTCCTCCGTGATCTGTTGGAGCTGGTCGCGCAGCCTCGCTGAGGTTTCCTTGTCGAGTGCGCCGGGGGGTTCGGTGGTAGGCATGCCGTTCCTCTGGTCAGAATCGGTTAGGGCACTTGGAGGTTGGTACCTCCACGGTGCCGGATGCGTTGTTGTAGGTGAACTGGTGCCCCTGAATCTTGCCCCGTATGCCGACGGCGACGCGCCATCTCCCGGCGTAGCACGCGGCCGACACCGTGTAGGAGTGTCCACCGGCCCGGTACGGCGGCGGGACGCTGGAATCGGTTCGGGTGGAGGCAACCTCCCACCGGCCACCCTCTTCGTGCTCCAGCGCCAAGGTAACTATGTGTTCGTCCGGCGGGACATCACAGGCGGCAATACCGTCCCCCGTGATCTGGGGCGGCAGCACTGTCGGCGCGCTGTGCGTGAATTCGAAATCGCAGCTGAGGGCAGCGTGGGCCGTGCCGGTGCCGACCGCAACCGCTGGACTCATGCCGACCAGCACGGCCGCAGAGATAAGCCCTAATCGCGCAATTTTGGTCTTCAAAGGTAACCCCCCGATTTTGATGGATTCGAATCGCTCAGTCCGGACTTAACTCGCTTTAGAAGATCGGGTGTTGGAGGTTCCCACTCGTCAAAGCTGGAGAGAAGAAACAGGCCCGATCTCGCACCGGGGTCACGTTCCGGAAGATCTTCGTCAGTCATCTAGATACCGCCTTGCTGACGCATGTCTTCACGTTCGATCCGTTCCCGGATCGCGCGCACAGACTTCTCTTTCGGTATCCGTTGAGGCCAGAACACCAGCGCGAAGAACGCGACCACCGGAACACCGAACGCAACACTTAGCCCGATCATGCCGCAGGCCCGTCTGTGTCGGCATTGCCGGTAGCCGGGGGTTCAGACCCCCGCCACTCCAGATATATCCCGGAGGACTGGTCTTCGTCGCCGTTGTCGGCGATCTCCAACAATCCGCCTGGGAACACGAACAGTCGTGTGCGCCTGTCCATCTCGACTCCTGTAGTCCGATGTTGGTAGGCACCCCGTGACCGGTTGGCGTCACATGCCACGGGGGCCAGCTCAGACGCTAAGGGGCCGCAGAGGGTGACCGCCAGGAGTATGCACAACTGTGCTCAGATTCGCTCATCAGCCCACAAAACAGGACAAGCCAGGGGATTATGTACCTAGCACGGGAAAACTCGTGCTCAGAATTAGACAGGGGACAGAACGATGCGCCTACAGTTCCTCGGCAAAGGCGGTTCCGATGTCGGAGGTTGCCCGACGCTGTATGCCACAGACCAAGACTCGTATCTCATCCAGGGATGGGAGACGGCCACACCGGAAGCCATCGAAATCCCGCACCTGCTAACGGGATTCGCTGAAGCGGATACGTTCATCGGTGCCATGCTCAGAGACACAGGCCGGGGTACCTTCACCCTCACCGGCCGACCCATCGCCGAGCCTGACACGCTGGCTCAGCTCGACCTTGCGCCCAACGAGACAGCGATTGAAGTTCCGAAGATCAGGAGGACGTTCTATGGTGCTCTACCTTCAGCATGAGCCGCCGGACTGGGTCGCCCTATTCCGCGATTGCAAAGCCGAAGCGTTCCATCTTGAAGTTCGGGACGCCTACGCCGTGCCGACCGAGTCGGACCGTTTTCGCCGGTTCCTCGAAGGTCAGCCCGCGTTGCCGGATGAGCACAAGGACCGATGGAACGATCTCATCCGGGAGACAACCGGCCGTGGTGTGACCGTGAGCCGGGTACGTGTGGTCACGGTCCCGCACACCGACTATCACCGTTGGTTGCTCTCGGTGACCGACACCAACACCGAAGCGGGTGAGGACATCCGTTACGTGCCTCGGCATCTCGCCGGGGAGGTGCCTTCGGATGACTGGTGGCTCATCGACAACGAGCGGGTTGTCTTCAACCTCGTGAACGAGCAAGGAAAGCCAGCGGGTCTGGCAGTGACCACCGATCCGGGAATCGTCGGCTACTCCCGGAGTGTGAAACAACGACTGTGGCAGCTGGCCACGCCGTACGCGGAGTACGTCAGCCAGTGACCAGCGTCCACGATGCGCGGGAAGCTCTCGGGGTACGACTTCGGGAGCTTCGCCGTACGGCCGGGCTCACCAACCGGAAGCTTGCCCAGCTCTCCGGTTGGCACGAGTCGAAGGTGTCCAAGATCGAATACGGCCGGATCAAACCGTCTGACGACGACATCCGGGCGTACTGCGAACACGCGAACGCCAGTGACCAACTCCCAGACCTGTTGGCCACCCTTCACAACATCGAGGTTGCGTACCTCGAATGGCGGAAGATCCTCGGAACCGGGCTGAAGCGTCGGCAACAGAAGTCGCTGAAGCTCGAAGCGGAAGCAACTCACATCCGCGACTATCAGCCGCAGATCATTCCCGGCTTGTTGCAAACGGCCGAGTACGCCGAGGCCAAGCTACGCCGGGGTATCCAGTTCCACCAGGTACCCGACGACGTAGACGAAGCCGTGTCGAAGAGAATGGAACGGCAACGCATCCTGTACCAGCGTCACCACCTGTTCCACTTCCTGATTGCTGAGCAAGCGCTCTACACCACCGTCGGCACCGATGCCGTCATGATCGGCCAGCTCGACCGGCTGGCCTCCATAATCGGAATGCCCAGAGTCACCATCGGCATCGTTCCGGCCACAGCCGAGGCCCTTGTGGTGTCCACCAACTTCGCCATGTTCGACAACCGGCTGGTCATGGTGGAAGGGACAGCCGCAGAGCTGACCATCACTCAGCCGCGCGAGATAGCGACCTACGGCCGTGCGTTCACAATCCTTGCCGGACAGTCTATTACCGGTGAGACTGCACGGAAGTTGATCGGGGCAGCACTCGACAAACGACGCGGACGATGATCCAGCGCGATCCTGCGAGTACATGGGCGGGACCGGTATGCTGAGGCGATACGGCCCGGTCGTCAAATGATCGGCCACGTCGATGGCTGGATGCGCCGCGAAGCATCATTGCGATGGAATTCATTGTCTGCCAAGACTTACACTCCCTTGGGAAGGGTATTCCCGCGCGCCGGTGACGGCGGCGCGGGTGCGCACCCGCTCTGAACTTCGTCGGCAACGCCGTCAGCGTTCGCATGGCTGTTGGAATCATTTGCTCGCGGCACCGCTTTGGCCCAAGCACGGTGTCAACCTCGGCACCTTGCTTCGCACGTGTGATGCGGTCGGTGCGTGTATGGCGGTGCCGCGGCGGCCGTGGGTGCCCGATGCGCTCGACCACGGCAATACGCTGCGCCACCGTCAGTGTGTGCACTGGATCGACGGGCGGGTCGATCGGTGGCTGCAGCGTCAGCGGGACGGGGGTTCGGCGATCGTGGGCGTCGAACTCACCGACGAGTCCATTCGCCTCGCCGATCTGCCCGTCGCCCGCAAACGCACCGTCATCGTGCTCGGCCACGAGTCCACCGGTATCCCGCCGGAAGGGCTGGAACTGCTGGATATGGCCGTCGAGATCCCGATGGTCGGCACCGGACACAGCCTCAACGTGGCCGTCGCCGGATCCCTGGTGCTCTACAAACTCGCGGGTCTGTGCTGAGCCGGTGGAGTTCGAGCCGTCGATGTAGGTCGCGGTAGATTGCGGTGGAGTTCACGGCGGAAGTGGGGAGCGGGTGATGACCGATCCATTGACATTGGAGATTCGGCGGCAGCAGGTGTTTCATCGGCTGCGGGAATTGCGTGGGGAGCTGGCCGGGCTCGATGCCGCCTATGGTTCGTTGCAAACCTCAGGGATATTGGTCGATACCGAGGGGATCGGGGCGCTCACGACCCCGGCTTACTGCATTGCCGGGGCGCGGGAAGTCTTCGAGGAGACCATGATCGAACTCGATGCCGCCGCCGATGCGCTCGATCGCGCCGGGGCTTACACCACTCGGCTGCGCCCGGTCGTCCTCGAATAGTCCGCACTGGGCAAACCTGTCGGTGCCCGCGACTACAGTCGCCTGCCATGAACCTCGCGACCGCGACTGTCGCCGATATCGTCGATGGGATCACGCCGCTGGATGCTCTCGAGCGGCAGCACATCGAGGACACCAAGGCCTGGCTGGCCTCCACCGATGATGTTTTCCGTCGCGTCAAACCCGACACTCCCCCACGGCATCTGGTCTCGTATGTGGTGCTCGTCGACCCGCGGGCACGCAGCGTCCTGCTCGGCCGCCATCTCCTCGCCGGACTGTGGCTGCCGACCGGCGGCCATGTCTCACCGGGAGAACATCCGCTCGCCGCCGCCGGACGCGAGGCCGCCGAGGAGTTGGGCATCGACCCCGAATTCACCGTCATCGGAAACGAACCGCTGTTCCTCACTGTCACCACGACGGTCGGCACCCACAGCGGACACCAGGATGTCAGCCTCTGGTACGTCATCCGCGGCGACCGCGCCCGCGAATACACCTTGGACCCGCGCGAATTCGGTGCAGCACAGTGGTGGGATATCGACACCTTCGACCGCACCGACGCCGATCCACATTTCGCGCGCTTCCTCGCGAAACTCGAACCGCTACTCCCCGGGAGGATTCCAGCCCCTCGAGCGACTACCGATCGACCTCTTCCGGCCCCACGTACTCGATTCCGGTGACGATATCGGGCAGGATTCTGGTCACTCGATCACCGGCACCGACCGTGCGAGAGGGCAAGAACTGTTGATAGTGCACGATTTCGTGTTGGTCGCGGACGGTGTCGGCGATACCGGTCACGATCACACACCAGCCGAGGGAGGTTTGGTGGTCGATCGCGTCCACCTCGTAAGCCACGACCTGATGATCGAGCGAACCGGTCGTCGCGGCGTCGGCGTAGATGACCAGGTGATCCTCGACCAGTGCGTGGCTGACCGGGCGAATCGCGGGTAAAGCGTAGCGCGAGAACGCGACACGCCCGAATCCGATCGTGCCCAGCAGGTGCAGTGCGGTATCAACCGACAGTTCGCGTGACTCCCGCACATCGTCTACTGCCATACCCCATTGTCCACCAGTTCGCGCTGCGAAGCAGCCCCTATCGATGACCTTACTTCGGACAGGCGGTGATCATGTTGCCTACCAAGCGATTACACGGTACGAAGGATGAACAGGTATCGGTTTTCCGAAGGAGCCGTTCATACCCGCCGAAATCGGGCGCAGTAGAATGGCCACGTCTCCGGGGTCCCGAAACGTGGCCACCAATACGAATCAACGACTCAGGAGGACTTTCGATGCCCGATGATGTGCGGTCGAGCTCCCGGACCGGCGCCCGCGGGGGCAGCAGCCGAAGCACGTGGCGTAGTAGGCCGCGACGATCATTCGGCCCCACCAAAGAGCTATCCGGAAACGCCACCGCGTTCACCGATTCCAGCGATCGGCTGGTGCGCCGTCTCTTCGACACGGGGCTGCGGCTGCACAAACTCCGTATGGTTTTCGATCGGCCGGATCCGAGCGCCGCCGAATTGCGGACGGCCAGCGATGCGATCGCCGCGATGCTCGACGATCTGGACGGACTGATCCGCGAAACCGGACTTGCGATGCTGGATATCGCCCACGAACGCGACACCGAGACAACCGAATCGCTGCGCAATCAAGCGATACACGACGGACGACCGACGAATCGTCGCGGACGACTACGCTGATCCGACGACTCAGCGCATATTGTCCAGAATCGGCACGGCATCCAAGACGGCCGGACATCCATCGCGCGTTTGCGTGTGGCAGCGGTGTCGGTGGCCGATCGCCGGATGAGGGTGCGGCAGTTGGGTGGAAGCGAGTGGACGGTCGCCCGAGAGATCCGGCTAGATGCTTTGGCGGGATCGCCACCGGGGACGTTCGCTTCGACGTTCGAGGTGGCGTCGCGGTGGGATGAGCCGCAGTGGCGGCAGTGGATGGGTACGCGGCTGCTATTCGTCGCCGAGCGCGACGGCCGGGTCGTCGGCTCGGCGGGCATCGTCACCAAGGCTGATAGCAGTCCGCCGATCGTGGCGTCGGTCTGGGTGAATCCGAGCGCACGCGGAACCGGGGCATCGGATCTCCTTCTCACCGCCACCGTCGACTGGGCCAGGGCTCATGGTCACGGCGAACTTCGGCTCTGGGTTGTCGAAGGCAATCATCACGCCGAGTCCCTGTACCTGCGAACGGGTTTCGCCTTCACCGGACGCCGACAACGCTGCGGCGAGGATGATCCGCGGCTGGAGCAGGAAATGTCCATTGCGGTGACGTACGGTTCAGGACCCACTCGACTTCCCGGATGACATCTCGACGGGCGCACGAGATCCGATACACGGCACCGAAGTTCACAATCCGGCCCGCCGCACCCCACTCACCTCCAGCGCCGCGAACAACGCAACCCACACCGCACCGATCAACAGGAAGGCGACCCCGAGCCCGGTCAACTCGAGCAGACCCGAGAATGCCAACACCACCAGCCCCAGCGCTGAGATCACATTGACCCCGATAACAGCGACCGCATGGCTCCCCACGAGATCCGGGTACCCGGCAATGAGCAGCAGCGCGAGTCCGCCACCGACCATCGCGACGCCGAACGGGATGGACCACGCGGTCGGCAGCCCCAACGGCCCGCGCAGCGCCGCTGCCCCGGCCAGCATGACGATGCCGAACACCCCGGTGCCCCAGCCGTCCAGGCGCAACACGGTACGCAGGTAGTCGGTATCGGCGCGCGCGACGAGTGTGCTCATCTTCTCTCCTCTTGTCGATCCGGCAGCCCGATCGGCTCCCGAAACCGACCATGCCGGACCTGAGGTGAAGGTCTCAATAACCTCTGAGGTCATGGCCGAACGCACACCGCGCTGATTAGCCTGCCCGGGTGGCGGTAAATCAGACGGAATCGCGGGTCGGCGCATTGCTGCGCGACTGGCGGCACCGACGCAGGCTCAGCCAGCTCGATCTGGCACTGGCCGCGGACAGCTCCTCGCGCCACATCTCGTATATGGAGACCGGCCGGGCTAAACCCAGCCGAGCCATGATTCTGCGGCTCTGCGACGCGCTGGATGTGCCGCTGCGCGAGCGCAACACATTGCTGCTGGCCGCCGACTATGCACCCGCCTACCGAGAGAGCAGCCTCGACGACGCGAGCCTGGCCGCGGTCCGCTCCGCACTCGACATCATGCTGACCGCGCACGAGCCCTATCCGGCGGTCGTGGTGGACCGCTTGTGGAATGTGGTCTCAGGAAATAGCGCCATGAACCTGTTCATGGCCGATATCCCCGAAGCGCTGATGTCTCCGCAACCGAATGTCTACCGGCTGGTGCTGCATCCCGACGGCCTCGCGGCCCGCCTCGCCAACCTGACCCAGGTGCGAGAGTTGTTCCTGGAGAGACTGTCTCGCCAGGTCAATGCCACCGGCGACGCCGCACTCCGAACACTCTACGGCGAGGTCGTCGCCTACCCCCCACCGCCGGATTTCAGCGACGCACCCGATGACGATGCGGCATCACCCAATCCGTTCGAGGTCCCGCTGCGCATCCGAACTCCGTTCGGCGAACTACGCATGTTCAGCACCATGGCCACCTTCGGCGCGCCCGCCGACGTCACGCTGTCCGAACTCGCGATCGAATTGTTCTACCCACTCGACGAATTCACCGCCGCAGCACTGCGCGGATTCGCGGCGGATCAGATGAGTTGGAATCCGCTACCGACCCCGCCGACGGCGTCCACGGCCTGGAGTATCGGATCGATCGGCGCGAAAAATGCCGGTGAATGAATGGGTATCGCCGGGAAGATGCATGGAATATTGAATCCGACGCCGTTGATTCCGGTCAGCCGCCCCTGATTCATGCCGACCAGTCGATCACCGACGGTGACCGGCCCACCGGAATCGCCAGGCTTGGAGCAGGATTGGTTGATCGTCGTGCCGTCCAGCGACCCCCAGACCACACCGCAGTCGAATCGACTGCTGCGCCCGCTCGTGCACACCGGTTCGCCGGGTGCGGGTGCCGCACCGAATCCGGCGATGGTGGTCGGTCCGACATTGCGCACGGGCGTGACCTTGTCCGAATCGAATTGCAGCACTGCGAAATCGAGGCCTTCGCCGTCATCGGAGTATGCGACCGTGCCGATCACACCGGCATCCAAAAAGCGCTCGGCGCCGAATCGCGAGCCGGTCGGGGCGCAGTGCCCCGCGGTCAGTCCGACCAGGTGTCCGGCGCTGTCGTAGCCGATCGCGGTCAGCGAGCACGCGACGTTGTTATCGAAGACCAGGCCGGAACCGCCGCCGACCACGGCATTTCCGGCCGCCTGCGCGGTTGCGGCCCCCACGAGTCCCACAGCGGCCGAGCACATCGCGATCATTCCCAACTTCACGGCAACTACTCTCCTTCTCGAACTGGCCGACCTCGGAATCGACTCACGCGTCGACCAACCGCACACACACGATGGAGAGCCGCCCCGACAGCTGCGGCCACCCCGGAACTCTAGTTCAAGCTTCCGGTTAACCGCACCCATCGGGGCCAAACCGATCAGGCGTCGAGCATTTCGGCACCGAGCTCCCGGTCCGGATCCGGATCGGCCGCCGCGAGCGCCGAGTCCAACTGCACCGCGACCTCGCGAACATGCGGTTCGGTCATCATGTGCAGGTGGTCGCCGGGCACCGGGACCAGCGTGAAGCGCCGGGCGGCGTACTGCTCCCAACCGTTGTTCGCGCTGTCGAACATGCTGCCGACGACCTGGTGCGCGAGATCCACACCCGGCGGCAGGGCCTCCTCGGCGCGCAGCAGGGTGATATCGCGGTCATAGGGTTCGAGCTGGTACTCCAGCAACGCCGTGTAGTTGGCGTAGAACACCTCGTAGAGCCGCCGGATCGCCTGCGGTGAACTGTCGGCGGGCAGGATGCCGGAGCGGATCGACTCGGCGAGCATCGAATCGAAGAGCTTCTCGGTTGCGTGCACGTCGGGTTCGAAATCAACCAGCGCGGCCTTATTTCCGCGGGCGTACCACAGCAATTCGAGGAAGAACCAGCGAATGAGCTGTTCCTCGGCAATGGGTTCGCGGGCCTGCTGACGCAATGCCATGGTGTCCAGCAGCGTCACACTGGCCACCTCCCGCTCGGGCAGTTGCCGCGCCATCTCGAGTGCGACATTCCCGCCGAAGGACCAACCGGCCAGGTGGTAGGGCCCCTCCGGATGCACGCGACGCACCGCCGCCAGGTAGGACTCGGCCATCCCCACGATCGTCTTCTCCGGCGTACTGCCCGCATCGCCGCCCGCGGCCTGCAGGCCGTAGATCGTACGATCCGGATCGAGGTAGCGGGCAAGTGCCAAGTAGCACAGCACATTTCCACCGATCGGATGCACCAGGAACAGCGGCGGCTTATGACCGCCTACGGTGATCGGCACCAGCGGGTCGAATGTGCGCCGGGCATTTCCGGACCGGACCAGCGCCGCGAGTTGGGCGGCGGTCGGCGCGCCGATGAACAGATCCAGCGGCACGTCGACACCGAAGCGCCGGGACAACCCCATCACTACGCGCATGGCACCGATGGAGGTACCGCCCGCGGCGAAGAAATCGTCGTCGAGACCGATCGAGCGTAGACCCGCGTACTCGGCGAGTAGTTCGACCGCGGAGTGCTCGTATTCGTCGGCCGGCTCCCGCTGTGCGGCAACCGATTCCGGTGCGGATTCGACGATCGAACGCAATGCGCCGTCATCGCGCTTCCCGCTGGGCGTGCGGGGCAGTTCGTCGAGGAAGACGAAGCGCGAGGGCACCATATGCGCGGGCAGAACGCCGCGCAGATCGTGGCGCAGCGCTGCCAGATCGGTCTGCTCGGCATCGCCGACCAGGAAGGCGATCAGCGCGCCATCAATGCCGCCGAACCCCCGTGCCACCACGGCCGCCTCGGTGATGGTCGGATACTGCTCGACGAGTCCGAGGATGCACAGCTCCACCTCGGCGGGCTCCACCCGGAAGCCGCGAATCTTGACCTGACTGTCACTGCGGCCGAGGCAGACGAGATCTCCGGAGGCCAGCCGCACGCCGAGATCGCCCGTGCGGTAAAGGATTGCGCCGCCGTGAGTGGCCACGAACCGCTGCGCGGTCAGCGCCGCCCGGTCTTGGTAGCCCCGCGCGAGGGACCGGCCGCCGAGATAGATCTCACCGATCACACCGTCGGCGACCGGACGCAGGGCACTGTCGAGCAATTCGACGGTATCGCCGTCGACGGGGCGGCCGATGGGCGGCAGCGCCGGATAGTCGTCGGGTGAGCCCGCGAGCGTGAATATGGTCGCGACGTGGGATTCCGTTGGGCCGTATTGGTTTTCCAGCAATAGCCCCGGCACCACTTTGCACAGTGCGCGGATCTCGTCGGTGATGCGCAATTGCTCACCGGAGGACGCGAGTACTTTCAGCTCGACCGGGAACTTTCGCCGGGCGACCACGGCCTCGGCGAAGGCCTGCAGTGCGACATAGGGCAGAAACAGCCGCTCGATACCTTCGGCCACAACGGTATTCAGCAATTCATCGACATTGGAACGCAAATCCGCCGAACTCACCCGCAGCGTGGACCCCGCGGCCAGGGTCGTGAAGATCTCCTGGAACGACACATCGAAGCTCAATGGCGCCAACTGCAATGTGCTGGCCAGGTTCAGGCCCGATGGGCTGCGGTTTTGCCAGTCCACCAGCGTGGTCAGGCCGCGGTGCGGCATCGCGACGCCCTTGGGCTCGCCGGTGGAGCCGGAAGTGAAAAGCACGTAGGCGAGCGCGTCGGGCGAAATGTGATCCGGGACAGCGAAATCCATATCACTGTCAGCGGTCGGATCGAACACCTCCGCTGTGTCCAGCACCAGTCGAACATTGTCGACGATCTCGGCATACGCGGCGTCGGCGATCACCCGGTGCGGGCGGGCGCGGTCGATCATGAGATTCAGCCGGGCCCGCGGGTAGCTGACATCGAGCGGCATGCAGGCCGCGCCCATTCGCATGAGTGCCAGCACCAGTAGCACCAATTCCGGGCGACGGCTCATCAGGATGCCGATCCGGTCACCTGGTCTGATCCCCAAACCGTTGAGCCACCGGGCGAGTCGTTCGCTGCGCTCGATCAGGTCGTCGTAGGTGAGGCTGGATTCGTCGCCCCGGACGGCGACGGTGTGCGGATTGAGTGCTGCCGCGTCGGCGACCAATGTGCCGATATCGCGCGCGGTCGCCGGACCCGTGCCGCGGTCGATCGCCGCATCCGGATCCGCGACGATCGCCGCCAATATGCGCAGCTGAGTCACTGCCACGGTTTCGCATTGATCTTTGTTCAGCGTGTGGTCACCGTTGACCCGCACCCACATTCGGTCGTCACGCGGATCATGGGCCACCGTGACCAAGAGCTGGAAATTGGTGTCCTCGCGAACATCGAAGTCGTGCAGGGTGACTCGGTCCGTACCGAGGATCGGTGCGAAGAGGTGGTAGTTGATGAAGTTGAATGCCGTCTCGAAGGCAGGCCCGCCATCGGCCAGGATCGACCGCAGCGGATAGCGTCGGTGCGGGTAGGCGTCGCGATCCCGGCGCGCTATCTGCTCGACGGCGGCGCGCCAGGTGGTGGCGGTATCGTCCAGCCGCATCGGCAGCGTGTTCAGAAACAGGCCCGCGATGCTCTCCGCGCCTGCCCGATCCGGTCGGCCGTGGCTGACCACACCGGTGGTGATATCGGCGCGACCGGTCACCGTGCGCAAGGTCAGGCAGTGTGCCGCGAGGTAGACCGCCTTCTCGGGCACCTGGTGCCGAGCGGCGAATGCGGTGACCCGCTCGGCGAGCCGACGCGGCAGCACGGCGGCGGCCTGCGGTTCCTTCGCACCCGTACCCTCGTGGACACCCAGGGCGGTCAGCGCGGTCGGCTCGGCTCCGGCCAGTGCCGCGCGCCAGTACGCACGGGCCGAATCATCATGCACCACGGCGATTTCGGACTGCGCGTACTCGGCCAGGACGGTGGCCGCATGCGGCGTGTCATCGATACCGGTTTCGATCAGTCCCAGCGTATTCAGGTAGTCGACCAGCAGTTCGAGCACCGCGGTAGCGACACTCCATCCGTCGAGGATGGCGTGGTGGAAGCTGAGCACCAGATCGACGGTCTGGAGGGCGCTTTCGGACGGTCGCAGGAATACCCGCACCGCATGTAGTGGGGCGCGTGCGAGGTCGTACCGGGCGTGTCTGCGCTCCTGGGTGTAGTCCTCGACCTCCTGATCGGCCAGCACCGGATCGAGATCGGAGACATCGACGATCTCGAGTTCGTATTCGATCGCGCTGTGCACTACCTGGACCGGGACTGAATACTTACTCAGCTCGAACGAGGACCGCAGGGCGGGCTGACGGCGTACGAGCCGGCCGAATGCCGCGTGGAATTGTGCAGCGTCCCAGGGCATTTCGAACCGATAACGGAATACGTCCTTGTAGGTCACCGAATCCGTGCGCTCGATGCTGTGGAAGAGCATGCCGAGCTGCAGCGCGGTGGCCGGGAAGGCATCCTCGGCCTGATGCAGTGCGGCGCGGTCGATCAGCGGCACCGTCGCCAATGCAGCGGCGATGCGAATCCGGTTGCCGTCCGGACCATCCGAGGCGATCTGGGCCAGTTCGGCAATGGTCGGATGCTCATAGAAGGCATCCACATCGAAGAACAGTCCGGCGCGTTCGGCGGCGGTGCGCACAGATAGCGCGAGTATGGAGTCGCCGCCGTGGGTAAAGAAGTTGTCGTGTACACCGATGGAGTCGATACCGAGCACGGTCCGCCAGACCTGTGCCAGTTCGGCCTCGACCGGTGTCCGCGGTTCGGTCGGCACGCCGACGAAATCCGCATGCTGAGAAACCTCCGCCGCCCGTGCCAATGCCTTGCGATCGGTCTTGCCGTTGGGGGTCAACGGAATACGGTCGACGCGCAGCAGTCGGGTCGGAATCATATAGCGCGGCAGGCGAATCGCGATCTGTGCGGCGATCTCGTCACCGGTCACGTCATCGCCGACGAAATATCCGACCAGATGCAGTTCATGCGTCTCGGACTGCTCGTCGACGACGACCGCGGCGCGCACCCCCGTGCACCCCAGGATCGCGTTCTGCACCTCGCCGAGAGTGATCCGGTTGCCGCGGATCTTGACCTGATCATCGAAGCGGCCCAGGTACTCCAGGGTGCCGTCGGCCAGCCAGCGCGCCAGGTCACCGGTGCGGTAGCGACGACGGCCCGGCACGGTCAGATCGTCGACGAATGCGGCCGCGGTCAGGTCCGGGCGGCCGCGGTAGCCGCGCGCGACACCGACTCCGGCGATATTGAGTTCACCGGTTACGCCGATGGGCATGCGGCGTCCGGATTCGTCGAGCACCAGCAGGGCGGTATTGTCGATCGGACGACCGATAGGCACCAGATCGAGCGAATCACGCTGGTCGTTTCGAGCGACCTGCAAGCAGTCGCCGGCGGGTGGGCAATCGAAATACGAGACGTCCACGGTGGCCTCAGTGGGACCGTAGAGATTCACCAACTGCGGTGGCCGCTGCGCGACCGCGGCGAAGGCGGCGTGGAAGCGGCGAACCAGCGCGGGCGGCAGCGCCTCACCACTGCAGAACACCCGGCGCAGGCCCGCGATGCGCGGCACGATCGTGCGATCGGCCTCCAGTTCGTCTACGAAGGCCGCCAGCATGGACGGCACGAAGTGCATGACGGTCACCGCATTCGCCTCGATGGCCTCGGCAATGCGGCGCGGATCGCGCTCACCGCCGACCTCGAGCAGTGCCACCTTGGCTCCGGTGATGGCCCACCAGAACAACTCCCACACCGAAACGTCGAAGGTGACAGGCGTTTTCTGCAGGATCACGTCATCGGCGAACAGTGGGTAGCGGCGCTGCATCCAGGTCAGCCGGTTGACCACCGAGCGATGCTCGACCATCACGCCCTTGGGCACCCCGGTCGAGCCCGAGGTATAGATGAGATAGCTCAAATCGTGTGGGTGCGAGACATTTTCGACGGTGCCGGGAGGTGTGTCGGACACCGTGATGTGGGTGACGCCGAGGTTTTGGTAGACCCGCGCATGTTCGCTTCCGGCGACCACGAACCGCGCTTCGCAGTCCGCGAGAACCGTTTCGATGCGCGCCGCCGGATAATCCGGATCGAGCGGCACGTAAGCGCATCCGGCACGCAAAATGCCGAGCACCGCGATAAGCATGTCGGACGAACGGGGCAGCACGACCGCAATGCACTCGTTCCCAGTTGCGCCGAGCTCGTGCAGCCGAGCGGCGAAACCCTCTACCAGACCGGACAATCGGGCGTAGGTCAGTTCGCGGGAATCCGCGGACACCACCGCCACCCGTTCCGGATGATCGGCGGCCTTTTCGATGAACAGCCGATCAATGGTGGTGTAAGGAAATTCGATACGCGGACCCGCCTCGAAGGCCGCCACTTCGGCACTGTCCCGCGCCGAAAGCAGCGGCAGCGCACCCACCGGAGTCTCCGGATGGTCCAGCGACGCGGTGACCATTTCGCCCACGCTGCGCAGCGCCGATTCGATCGGAAAGCTCGCGTCGAAAATGTCTTTGTCGTAGAACAGCTGGAGGCTGAACGAGCCGTCCCGGCCGTTCTCCGCCGTGACGATGGTGAGCGCGTTGGTCACCGAACCCGGATTGTGCACCGTCCATTTCGAAATCAGTTCGTGGACGTAATCGGCATCCGGCAGCTTCGTGTGGGAAAAGGCGACGTCGTAGAGTGGCGGCGCGGCCGGATCCGGATTCAGTGCCCGGGTCAGCTCACCGTACGGGAAGCGCTGATGCTTCTTGAGCTTTCGAATCTGCTGGGTCACCTGCTCGGCGATCTGCCTGAGCGGCACGTCGCGATCGACGCGCACCGGCAGCGGGACGACATTGGCGCGGTGGCCCTGCGTGCGATAGGTCTCCGCGGAGTGCCGGTTCAGCATCGGGACGCCGATCACCACCTGATCGGTGCGGTGGATCGTCGCGAGATACGTTGCCACCGCAGCGGTCAGATACGCGAAAACGGTCACACCGGTGGCACGAACACGATTGAGGTACTCTCCCGAAATCATCGTGTTGTAGTGGCCGCGGGCAATTCTCGGCGAGCTGGTCCGGTTGGGGAACAGCGCGGGTTCGACGCCGTCGAGCGCGGCGAGCAGACCGTCACGGTCGGCTGTGTACTGCTCGGAAGCTCGGTACGTCTCGTCGTCCTCGACGATCCGCCGATAGGTGGCCACGGAACGGTCGGTGTGCTCATCGGCCGGCTCAGGCACCGCAAGCTGTTCGAGCGGAACATCTTTCATCTTGTAGCTGGTATCCAGCGTAGCGATGACCGGATTCATGCCATAGCCGTCGGCCAGCGCGTGATGGAACGACATGAACAGGAAGAACCGGTCCGGTCGATCCACCACCGCGGCCAGCCGCGCGGGCCGATCCGGAAGCTCCGGCGCGCCGACCTCGCGCCACAGCCATTCCTGGGTGGCGGCCTCCGGATCCGGCGCATCGGTCAGGTCGACGACCTCGACCGCCGGAATCTCATTCGAAATCCATTGGCGGAATTGGCCGTTCTCGAAGGTGAAGCGCAATCGCAATGCGTCATCGCTCATCAGGGCTCGCTGCCAGCAGGCGCGCAGCCGCGCTATATCCAGCGGCTCATCGATGCGCAGGCTATAGGTCTGCTGCGCAACGGGTTCCGGTGCCAGCCGGAATGCCAAGCCGAGTACGTCGCGCTGATATGCGCTGACCGGCCATGCTTCGATCGGTCTTTCGGGATTTGCGGTGGTTTTCGACGTCACAGTCACTCCTATCGCGACAGCCGCGGCACAGACCGTGCGCAAACTGTCCAGGACCCGCCCCTGATGACGCCGAAACGCAAAGCCGTTACCACTTGTATCCAGTTTTCAGATAGCGCGAATTACCGGCATCGACATCGATGCCGGGATTCGCCCTCGTTTATGGGTGCGAGTCGGTCAGATCACCGACAGCAATGCGCGCACACTCTCATCGGCAAGTCGCTCGGCGCGCCCACGAGAAACCGCTGGCTCGACATAGCCGAGGTTGAACGACAATTCGCCGTGTGTGGCATTGGCGGTGGCCATGATGAAGCCGCTCACCGACATGCCCGAGACGAATTGCGCGCCCGAGAGCTGCCACGCGCCGATCTTGTCCGGGAACGGGTAGCGACCCAGGTAGGTCATACACAGGTGACCTGGACCGCGGGTGTCCATCAACTTGACCGTGGATGCACTGGCGGCCACCGATTTCGGTGCGGCGACCTTCAGCAGGCGCAGTGCCGCGAGATGGTCGCGACGGTCCATTCGTGCGCCGTACTCGCGCTCGATCTCGCCGGCGATCTGCCACAGCGAGGACCACGGCGCGTATTTCGCCGGGGTCGCGATCATGCCCTGGTAGGTGCCGACCTCGGTGTCGGCGACCGCGCCGTCGAGGTGGCCGCGGAAGTTCACCGAACTGCCTACGGTGTACCAGGATTCGGTGTAGGTGCCGGACTCGCGTGCCGCCGCGATGAGCAGCGCCGCCGAGAGCGCGGCCTGCAGGCCGACGCCGTGACGCTCGCAACCTGCGGTCAATGCGTCGAGTTGATCGGCATCCAGACTGCGGTGCACAACCCGGCTACGTCGCCGCGACGGCGGGGCGAGTTCGGTCGGCTCGAGTCGCCGCGGCCGCTTCAGCTGCGACTTCTGGTCGCGCAGCAGCGATCCGACCGTGCGGCCGAAGCCCTTGGCGCCCTGGAACTTCGCCGGGAACAGCTGCTCCGGACCCGGCCGAACCGGGGCGGGCTCGAGATCAATGCCATCGCCCGCGGCGACCTGCAGCACCTGCTTGGCCACCGACATAGCGCTCTCACCGTCGGCGATCGCATAGTGCAGGGTGACGATCAGATCGCTGGTCTCACCGGTGGCATCCGCGATGAGCACGGCGCGCGCGAGCGGACCGGAGTGCCAGTCGAAGGGCTCGCGCAATTCGACATCGTCGACCTCGGCCAGCCAGGCGTCCGGACCGGCGGACTCGACCACACGCAGCGGAATCGGTGTCGGCACCGGCACGAAACGCGGTGCGCTGCCATCGGGTTCGGCTGCCACCGCGACACCGAGCAGCGGATGTCGATGCCGCACTTCGTCGAGGCCGATTCGCACCTGCTCGGCGGTGATCGAGCCGTGCACCCGCACCCGGGCCAGAATATGCAGCGGCGCAAGCTGATCCGCGATCCAATGCCAGCGCTCCACCGGAGACAGCTGGCGTGGCAGTCGCGCGGTCGGTCCCTCCAGCGGCGGGAACGACATCGGCTTACCCAATTCGCGCAGGAAGAATTCCGTGGGTGCGTGCCGGAAGTAGGTGTCGCGAGCCTTCACCAGTTTGGGATCGGTTGTCTGCTCGATCTTGCCGAGCGACCACGAACCGTTGACGAACATGGCCGTCCGCTCGGCGCGCACCTGCTCGTAACGACGCAGGCCCGCAACGGGATCCAGCGAGGTCTTCAGCGTGTGGGCGAGTACGACGGCGTCCTCGATGGCGGAGTTGGCGCCCTGACCGAGGCTGGGCAGCATGGGATGCGCCGCATCGCCGAGCAGGGTGACCCGGCCGCGACCCCAGCCATCCAGCGGCGGACGGTCCTGGCAGGGCACGGCGAGCACATCGGCCCAGTCGGTCTGATCGATGCAAGCGCGCACCTCCGGCGCCCAGTCGGCATAGAGCCGCTGCAAATCTTCCTTGGTGCCACGCCAATCGGCGGCCTCATCGCCCGGCATGGTCATGGTGCCCCACCAGTACACCCGGCCGTGGCCGATGTCGTGGATGCCGAAACGCATTCCGGTGCCCCAATAGTGCGCGGAGTAGCCGTGCGGCACGGCCGGATGTTCGAACGGGACGCAGGCCAGCCAGGCGACGAAATTGCCGGGGCGCGGTTCGGCGCGGCCGTGCAATTGGGCGCGCACCACGGAGTGGATGCCGTCGGCGCCGATCAGCAGATCGCCCTCGGCGATGCGGCCGTCGGCGAATTCGACGCGCACGTGCTCACCGTCATCGATGAACCGAGTCGCTTGTGCGCCAACATGAGTCGGAGTGTCGCCGATCGCGCGCAACAGGACCGCATGCAGATCCTTGCGGTGCAGGGCGACACTCGGTGCGCCGAGTCGCTCGTCCTGACGGTGCACCGGAAGCACTCGGATGGGGGTGCCGTCCGGGTTGTTGAAGCGGAAGGTCTCGACCTTCCCGCCACGCTCGAACAGTTCTTCCTCGATGCCGAGGCCGATCGCGCGCAACGCCTTGATTCCATTGGCCTGCACCGAAAGTCCGAATCCTTGGCCACGCAGCTCGGGTGCGGCCTCATAGAGCTCGACCACGAAGCCCGCCTGTCGCAATGCGGCGGCCGTCGTGAGCCCTCCGATCCCCGCACCGAGCACGATAACCTTGATCGGACTACTCATTCGAACCTGCGCTTCCATCGAATCACTCGACCGCACAGGACTCTTCATCGTTCGAAGCGACCACCGAGCAACGCTGCCCGCCAGCTCTCATCCCCCCGAGCAGCACTGTTCGAAGACCTTGGTTATCCCCGACCAGACAGGCGGGGCGGGATGCCTGTGCCTGACCGACCCGAAGCCTACCGCTATAACCGTGTCTGAAACGTTACCGTGTGAGATTCAACCCAAAGGGACCGGTTCGACAGGCCGAATCCATTGCGATGCGCCATAATTCACGGTTCACCGAAAAACATACGGGTTGGTCCGACGCTCGAGTCCTCAGAGGTAGGACGTGTCGTTGACCAACCGAACCGATGAACCGCCGTCGGGATAGAACTCCGCGATCGAGAGCGACGCCAGGTCCAAGTGCAGGCGGTACAGCAGCGACGGGCCGACACCGAGCGCCAGTTGCAGCAATGTCTTGATCGGGGTCACGTGGCTGACCACCACGATGTTCTGGCCGGGATAAAGGGCGAGTAAATCGCGGCGAGCCGCCTCGACTCGTTCGCGCACCTGATCGAAACTCTCACCGTTCGGTGCGGGAGTCGAGGGATCGCCGAGCCAGCGGGCGTGTAGTTGCGGATCTCGTTGTGCCGCTTCCTGGAAGGTGAGGCCCTCCCAGTCGCCGAAGTCGGTTTCGGTGAGACCGTCGAGTACGCGCACCGGAATATCGAGTGCGGTGGCGGCGGCTTCGGCGGTCTCACGGGCGCGGCCGAGCGGGGAGGTGACCACCGCGGCGATACCCCCCTTCGCGGCGAGCATTTTCGCGGCGCGGGCGGCCTGTTCACGGCCGAGGGCGGTGAGGGGCGGGTTGCCGCGCCCGGAGTAGCGGCGCTCTATCGAGAGGGCGGTTTGGCCGTGGCGCAGCAGCAGGAAGCGGGTCGGACGGCCGGTCGCGCCGGTCCAGGCGGGGGCAGCTTCGGCGGCGGTCGGCGTATCGCGTTCGGCGGCTTGGGTATTGGATGCGCGTGCCTCGTCGATCCAACTCGGCAGGTGCTCTTCGACGCTACGCGCGGAGGGCTGCTCATCGGTCCAGCTGAGCAGCTGTTCTTCGGCCTCGCGGACCTCTTCCGCCAGGTTGGCGGCGACCGCGCCCGCATCGAGCAACTGCCGCTCGGCGGCATGCACCTCGCCGATCAGCGTGGCGTCATCCATCGCCTCGTTCGCCAGCCGGTCGGCATGTGAGTTCTCGGCGCGTGGAATCCAGGTGAACGTCACGCTGTCGAATCCGGCGACCAGCCTGCGGGCCCGGTCGGCCAGCGGAATCATGGACGCGTGTTTGACCTTCCAGCGTCCCGACATCTGCTCGACGACCAGCTTGGAATCCATGCGCACCGACACCACGCGCGCACCCAATTCCGCCGCCGCCTCCAAACCAGCGATGAGCCCACGGTATTCGGCGACATTATTGGTGGTGATGCCGACGTATTCCTTGCGTTCGGCGAGGATACGGATGTGATCGGCGCCGAAGACGACCGCGCCGTAACCGGCCGGGCCCGGATTGCCCCGAGAACCGCCATCGGCCTCGACGATCACCTCGCGCTCGGTCATTGTTCCTCTCGTCCTCTTCGACAGCCGACCATCCGTCGCTGGGAGCGGACCGACGCGAGTACTGATACCCGCACCGGAGACCTCACAAACCCGATTCTTTGGTGCGCACCAGGATCGCACCGCATTCGGGGCACCGCACGATCACGTCCGGCGCGGCCTTAGTGATGCGCGCGATCTCACCGCGGTCGAGTTCGATCCGGCACGCGCCGCACCGGCGGGCCTGCAGCAGCGCGGCGCCGGTGCCGTGCTGGGTGCGCTGTCGGTCGTAGATGCTCAGCAGTTCGTCCGGGAACAGCGCGACCAGATCCTTGCGATCGGAATCGCAACGCCCCTGCGCCACATCGAGATCGGCCAGCGCCTCGTCGCGCAGGCGTTGCGCATCGGCCAGCTCCTGCTCGATCTTGCTGAGCCGCGCACCCGCGTGATCGTGATCGGATGCCGACGCCTCGCGACGCTCCATCACCTCGAGCAGCTCGTCCTCGAGCACCGAACGGCGACGCTCCAGGCTACCCAGCTCATGCTGAATCTCGGAGAGCTGCTTGGCGCCCACCGAACCGGCGGTCAGCATGCCGCGGTCGCGCTCCTCGCGCTTGCGCACCGCATCGACCTCACCCTCCAGCTTGCGGATATCCCGGTCCAGATCGTCGAGCATGATCTCGACCGCCACCGCCGCATCCTTGTGCGCATTCCGCTCTGTCTCCAGCCGTGCCACATCCTGCTGCTCGGGCAGCACAGTGCGCCGATGCGCGATCCGCGTCAGTTCGGCGTCGACGGCGGCGAGCTGGAGCAGCTTGGACTGGACAGCTGGTTCGACATTCAACGCGGACAAACTCCTGGACGCTGTGGACGGATGGAGGCACGCGAGCCACGGGCGTGGCGATGCCAGTCTTCAACCGTACCCCGGATGGCGGGTGATTCGGTCCGAGGGGAGTGGTCGGTGCGTCATCGACCGCGGAATAAGCGCGAGCTGGCGATGGTGGTGCCATCGGAACACAGATCCGACGTCTTTATCCGGCCTCTGTGTCAACTGCCCGGCGCGCGGGTTTTGATGGCGTCGCGGGAGATGAAGACGTCGTAGGTGCCCGGGGTGGCGATGACGGCGTTGCCGTAGGCGGAGCGGACGAAGGGGTCGGTCCACCATTTGTGATTGCGCATATCGTTGAAGAAGTCCTGGTCGTCGCCGTTGACGAAGATCTGGTTCTGCGTGGTGGCGACGCCGTCGAGGCGTTGGCCGTAGAGGCGGGTGACCTTGTAGCCGGAGTGGAAACCGAGGGCGTTCACCCACGGCTCCAACTCGACGATATTGGCCTGCAGCACCCATAGGTCACCCTCGACCTGATATTTCTCGTGCTTGTCGGGGTGGTGGTCGTCGCCGTAGAGGGTGAGGTCGACCTCGAGCCGATGGTCTTGGCCCGCAACCTGATTCACCACCACGTGCGCGGCCTTGACCTCCCCGCTCAATCCCAGGAATGTCTGTACGAGCGTGATCACCCACAGCAGCAGTACCGCGACGATCAGCAGCGCCAGTCCACCCGCGCCGCGCCCGAGCAGAACCCGCAATCCGACCTTGCGCACCATGACGAGCGCCGATATCAGCAACGCGACCGCGACCAAGATGATCAGCATCAGGCCGATCTGCACGATCCCGAAGTCCACCGGGAAATTCATGCGGTAGTTGTACCCCGATCGGGCGCGTCAACTCACCTGAACCACATACCAACTCCGGCAACACGCCCTGAACACGCCGTCGCACTGGATGGTTCGTTATCGGGTCACGCCGGTGGCGCTGATCGTCCAGGGGTCGGTGCGCAGGGTGCAGATGCGGGTTTCGAGGTCGGGCAGGGCGGTTCGGACTGCTGTTTGCGCCTGTGCGCACCATGGGAATTCGGTGGCCCAGTGGGCGGCATCGATCACTGCGGGGCCGCCGCGGCGCAGGTGTTCGTCGACCGGATGGTGGCGCAGGTCGGAGGTGACGTAGGCGTCGACGCCGAGGCGCGCCGCGGTGTTCAGATAGGAGTCGCCCGCGCCGCCGCATACCGCGACGGTCCGGATCATGCGATCCGGGTCACCAGCCGCGCGCACGCCCCAGATGGTCGCGGGCAGTGCGGCGGCGACCCGAGAGGTGAACTCGCGCAAGGACTCCGGTTCGGGGAGGGTGCCGACCCGACCGATGCCGAGCCCGGATGGCAGCGCCGCGCGCTCGGTGACGTGGTAGGCGGGGTCTTCATAGGGATGGGCCGACCGCAGCGCCGCCAGCACGGCGGTGCGCGCCGAGGGCGGTGCGATCACTTCGAGGCGGTCCTCGTCGACCTGCCGCAATTCCCCGATGGCGCCGATCGCCGGGTTCGCCCCTGTCACCGGACGAAACTGCCCCACTCCTGGCACCCGTAAAGCACACTCACGATAGGTACCGCTGCCACCGGCACCGGCTGCGAACAGCGCGGCCAGCACGGCATCCGCATCTGAACGCGGCACCTGCACCACCCAATTGTCCATGGCAGCTTGCGGTTTCGAATCCAATGGTCCGGTGACGGTGAGTCCGAGCGCCTCGGCCAGCGCATCGGAAACTCCCGGATCAGCGGAGTCGGCGTTGGTATGCGCCGCGAACAATGCGCACCCGGACCGGATGAGCCGATGCAGCAGAGCGCCTTTGGGCGTATCCGCCGCGACAGTGTCGACGCCGCGCAACAGCAGCGGGTGGTGCACCACCAAAGCCTGTGCCCGCCAATCGATCGCCTCATCCACCACGGCGGCAGTGGCATCCACGGCGAACAGCACCCGAGTCACCTCATCGACCGGATCACCGCACACCAACCCCACCGAATCCCAGGACTCCGCCAACTTCGGCGGATAAGCCGCGTCGAGCACCCCGATGAGATCCGCGAGCGTCGTCATCCGTCTACCTCCGTCTCCCGTTTTCCGGCCACACCAAGATCACCTGCCCACACTCGACAGTCCAGGACGAGCGCCCTCGCGCCCACACGGGTGCGGACATCACACGGACAACCCAGCTGGGTCGACATCAAACTCCTGCCGCACGGATTCCGGCGATCAACCGATCGACCTCGGCGGGACCGCGGACAGCAATGCGCAGGTAATCCGGTCCGAGGCCGGGGAAGGTGTCGGCACGGCGGACCGCGATTCCATGGTCTGCCAGGTGCTTTCGCAGGAGTTCACCGTCCGGCACGCGCAGCAATAGGAATGGTCCGTCAGCGGGGGTGTGGACGTGTATGCCCAGCGCGGTCAGTCGTTCGATCATCGAGTGGCGCTCGGCGGCGATCGTCTGTGCTCGCTGTTGTGCCGCGGCGACCGCATCCGGCTCGGCGGTCGCGGTGATCGCTTCCAGTTGCAGCGTGCCCAGCGGCCAGTGGGCGCGGCCGTGATTCAGGCATGCCAGCAGGTCGGGTGCGCCGAGGAAGTAACCACAGCGCAGACCCGGCAAGGCCCAGGTTTTGGTGAGGCTGCGCAGGACGAGGATGTCCGGTGCGGGCGAAGCGGCAAGTGACTGCGGTTCGCCGGGAATCGCATCGGCGAAGGCCTCGTCGACGACGATGATGCGGCCCGGTCGACGTAGCGCGCGGATGGTTTCGGCGGGGTGCAGGACCGAGGTGGGGTTGGTCGGGTTGCCGAGCACCACCAGGTCGGCGGCGGTGGGAACGAGCGCCGGGTCGAGGGCATACGGCGGTTCGAGTACGACGCGGGTCACCGGGATATCGGCCTCGCGCAGCGCCAGTTCGGGTTCGGTGAACGAGGGATGCAGCACCGCGGCCAGTCGCGGTGCGAGCCTGGACAGCATTGCGAAGCCCTCGGCCGCGCCCGCCAACAGCAGCACTTCATCGATCGCGCGACCGTGGCGGGCCGCCACCGCGGTGCGTGCGGCGAGTTCGTCGGCCGCGCTCGGATATCTGCCGAGATCGTCGAGGCGCGCGGCCAGGCGGTTGCGCAGCCAAGGCGGCGGCGCACTGCCCTGCACGTTCACCGCGAAATCGAGCATGCCGGGGCGCACGTCGACGTCACCGTGGTGACGCAGTTTCGCGTGATCGACACTCTCGGCTGACACGAGAAATCACCCTACGTGGCGGTCCCTCGGGACGACCGGCCAGAATGGCTGTCGTGGGTGAGTTGCACGTGTCGTTCGTCTGTACCGGCAACATTTGTCGATCGCCGATGGCGGAGAAGATGTTCGCGGTACACCTGTACCGCGAGGGGCTCGCCGACCGCGTGCGGGTCAGCAGCGCGGGCACCGACGGCTGGCATGCCGGACAGGACGCCGACGCCCGCACCAACGCCACCCTGGACCGCCACGGCTACCCGACCGGCCACATCGCCGCGAAATTCGGTAACCAACACCGCGACGCCGACCTGCTGATCGCCCTCGACTCCGGCCACGAACGCCGCCTCGCCACACTCGGCATCCCATCGGACCGCCGCCGCCTGCTCCGCAGCTTCGACCCCGCCGCCGACACCCTCGACGTTCCCGACCCGTACTACGGCGACACCGCCGACTTCGACCTGGTCCACGACCAGATCGCCGCCGCCATCCCGGGGCTTTTGGACTGGGTCCGTACCACCCTCGCCGCGCGCGGCCCGATCGCCGACAATGAGCCCGGAGATAAACCAGACCAATCAGTCTCTTATGTCCCAGACGGACGCTCGTGATGCGCCGACTGACCTTCCTGCTGCGCCCGAGCTGGCTGATCCTGGCCGTACTCGTCGCGGCCTTCGCTTATCTCTGCTTCACCGTGCTCGCACCGTGGCAGCTCGGCAAGAACACCACCACCTCGCACCGCAACCAGCTGATCGCCGATTCGGTGCACGCCGCCCCGATCGATATCGCCACCGTCCTGGACAACCAGAGCACCGATTCGCGCGCCGAATGGCGACGTGTCACGG
This sequence comes from Nocardia sp. NPDC049737, assembly GCF_040674755.1. Lineage (NCBI taxonomy): Bacteria > Bacillati > Actinomycetota > Actinomycetes > Mycobacteriales > Nocardiaceae > Nocardia > Nocardia sp. NPDC049737. The sequence goes on from NZ_JBFANH010000009.1 coordinate 99,417, forward strand.
CGACCGGCAGTTACCTGCCGAACTCGACCGTGCTGGTCCGGCTGCGCCACCTCGACGGCGCGCCCGGCTACTCGGTACTGGCCAGCTTCAAACTCGACGACGGCCGCATCCTGCTCATCGATCGCGGTCTCGTCGCGGCCGTCGACGGTTCCCGCCCACCGCAGATTCCGGACCCGCCCACCGGGCCGCAGAAGATCGAGGCGCGCATCCGGATGTCCGAGGGCGTCACCCCCGGTAAGGACCCGACGGTCCAAGACGGCTACCGCCAGGTGTACTCGGTGGACACCACGCAGGAAATGACAGTCCTACAGGAGCCCCTCACCGTCATCCCCACCGGCGAACGCGGCGGCTACCTGCAGCTCAGCGAAAACCAACCCGGAGCGTTCACCCCTACTCCCCTCCCTCAACTCGACGCGGGCCCCTATCTCTCCTACGGCCTGCAATGGTTGGCCTTCGGCATCATGGCTCCCCTCGGCCTCGGCTACTTCATCTATGCCGAGATCCGCGAGCGCCGCAAGGACAAGGCCACGGCTACCCCGGAACCGACCCCGACCAAAACCCCGACCCCCACACCGGCATCCACCAATGAGCAGCGCCTGGCCGACCGCTACGGCGGTACTCGCTGACCAAGTCCGCCACTGGGCGGAGTCAGCGCCGCAGAATCGACCAGAGTGCGGCGGTCAGGACCGCGCCCACCTGGATCGCCTCCGACATGCGTACAGCGCGCCGCAGATCCGCGACCCGAGGTGCGGGACCGTCACCCAGAGTTGGACGCAGTTCGGTGCCGTGCCGATATTGGGTCCGCCCGCCGAGCCGGACACCGAGCGCACCTGCCATCGCGGCCTCGACGACCCCGGCATTGGGGCTGGGGTGCTTGGACGCGTCTCGTCGCCACGCGTGCAGTACGTCGGCCGGATGTCCGCCCACCACAGGCGCCAAGGCGGCGGTGAGCATGCCGGTGATGCGCGCGGGCAACAGATTGGCCAGATCGTCGACGCGGGCGGCGGCCCACCCGAAGCGCAGGTACCGGTCGTTGCGGTAGCCGATCATCGCGTCCAGCGTGTTGATCGCGCGATACCCGAGCAGCCCGGGTGTCCCGGCGACCGCACCCCACAGCAGCGGCGCGACCGTCGCATCCGAGGTGTTCTCGGCAATGGATTCCAAGGCGGCACGGGCCAATCCGTCCGCCTCGAGCGCCTCGGGATCGCGCCCGCACAGCGAAGGCAATAGCGCCCGCGCGCCCGCCACATCACCGGACTCGAGCCGGTCGGCCATCTCGCGTCCGGCGCGCACCAGACTGCGCCCGCCGAGCACCGTCCATGCCGCCAGCGCGGTCGCAACTACCCCACCGCGCCGTAGCCCGAACCCGAACACCGTTGTCGCACCGACCAACACCAGTTCGTGCACAACCCCCGCCGAACGCCGATCGGTGTAGGTCACCCGCTCCAGCGCAACTGCCGCCGTACCGAATCCAGCCACCGGATGCCACCGGCGTGGATCACCGAATACGCGGTCGAGCGCGAATCCGAGCATCAGCCCGGCCGCCCTGGAAGTCCCCGTTCGCACCCGGCGAGGGTAGCCCGTCACCGCGCGCAACCCGCCAGCACGCCATGCGAGCAGAGATGTCACACTCGCTAACCCTGCGTCGTCATCAGCATGACGACACCTAAGCTCGCCCCTGTTGGGGCCGCACGACCGAACGGCGAGACCAGTGACTGACCAGCCTTCCTCCGAACCCATCGACCAGGCCGAGTTGGCTCGGCGTTTCGAGGAGCACCGGCCGTATCTGCGCAGGCTCGCCTACAGCACGCTGGGCAGTCTCACCGATGCCGACGATGTGGTGCAGGAGGCATGGCTGCGGCTGCAGCGCCAGTACGAGGCCGGGACAGCGGGCGAGATCGAGAATCTGCGGGCCTGGCTATCCACCGTTACCGGGCGTCTGGCCCTCGATCAGCTCGGTTCGGCCCGCGCCCGGCGCGAGCAGTACGTCGGTGAATGGTTGCCGGAGCCCGAGGTCACCACCTGGGACGATCCGGCCGACCGGATCACGCAGGACGAGCGCGTCACCACGGCGCTGCTGGTCGTATTGGAATCCCTCTCGCCCGCCGAGCGCACCGCATTCGTACTACAGGATGTGTTCGGTATGAGCGGCCCCGAGGTCGCCGAGGTCGTCGGTCGCACACCGGCGGCGGTGCGCCAGCTCGCCTCGCGTGCACGCAAGCGCGTCGAGGACGGCACACCCCGCTTCCCCGCCTCACCCGACGAACAGGAGAAGGTCGTCTCGGCCTTCGCGGTGGCCTGGCGCTCGGGTGATCTGAGCGCGCTACTCGGCGTGCTCGACGCGAACGTCAGCCTGACCGCCGACGGCGGCGGCAAGGTCCCCGCCATCCGCCAGGCCGTGCGCGGCGCCGAACTCATCGCGAAGATGCTGCTCGGCTGGTACCACGCACCGTCCGCGGCGGGCGCTTGGGGCCGCGCGGTTCTGGTCAACGGTGCGCCCGGTCTGGTCGTCTTCGACGGCAACCACACCGGCGTGTTCTCCTTCACCATCGATAACGGCCGCATCGTCGCCATCAATGTGGTCCGTAACCCGGACAAGCTGCACGACCTGCCCACCGAAGGCGCGCCCGACTGGTACCTCGGCCCGGACGCCGAATAACCCACGGGGCCCGCACATTCGATGTGCGGGCCCCGATCGGCTAGGTGGGCGCTTGGACAACGGGCGTTTCTGGCTCGACAACGGTCCCGGATCGCTTGCGTCGCAACATAATGAGCCACACGCCGCGAGCCAGAACAACGCACAGGCCCGCCAACGCGGCAATGCCGAGAAATACGACGAGACCGGGCCAAACGTAAGTCACCTGGAGGAAAGTCGGGGCCCGACCGCGGAAGACCAGACCTGCGAGCTGTGGCAGCGCGATCAGGATCGGGATCGGGGCGAGATAAGGCAATTGGCGCAGCGCGATGAGCCAGCTCGGGCGAGCCTGCTGATCAGCCCACCGGCGCGATCGCACCAGGCAGAACCCCCCGAGCCCGAGAGTTGCGAGTGTCAGCAGCGCCATTCCCCAATCGGCGTAGATGCCCCACGGGCGATGCACATCGGGCGACTCGCCCTGGGTCAGCGCGACCAAGCCCTGCGCGATGATCTTGGGATCATCCTCGAGTGCCAAGCCGGTATCGGCGATGACAGCGATCCCGTAGCCGGTGTCGGACACCAGGACCTGCGCGGCGGTGTAGGTGAACCAGTCACCGTAGTGCACGAGCTGATCGGATTGCGCACGCTCCCAGCCCATTCCGTAATCGTCGTCACTGACTCCCGAGGGCGTGTGCATCTCGGTCACCGCCGCCGACGACACCAACCGGTGCCCGTCCGGCGCGACACCACCGTTGTTCTGGGTGATCAGCCACGCGGCCAGATCGGCGGCCGTGGTGATTACACCGTGGCTACCGCCGACGAACCAGTCCGGCTCAGCAACCGGTATCGCGAAACCGTATGCCCGAATGTATCCGTGCGTCACCTCCTCGGCCTCGCGCGCCGAATTCACCGTCGTGCTGTCACGCATTCCAATGGGCCCGAATACATTACGCCGCATATAGTCCGCGAACGGTTCCCCACTGACCACCTCCACCAACCGAGCGGCCACCTGATAATTCGGATTGTGATAGTGGAATTCCGTCCCCGGATCGGCGGCGAGTTTCGCAGCATGCAGTCGCTCGACCGCACCGGCCAGTGAATCCGCCTGCGGCCGTCGCAGATCGGGAAATGCGGTATCCGACATTCCGGACGTCTGATTCAACAACTCGCGCACCGTGATCCGATCGCCACGCGAATCGGCCAACCGAAAGTCGGGGAGGTACTCACGCACCGGCGCGTCGAGACGCACCTTCCCGGCATCGACCAACTGCATCACGGCCGACGCCGTCATGGATTTGCTCACCGAAGCGATCGGCATGCGCGTCGTCGCGCTGATCGCCGCGCCGCTCGAATCGTGCCCATATCCCGCCACGTACACCACCTGATCCCCGTGGGTAATGGCGATCGAAGCCCCCGGCAACCGTGTCCGGGAAAGGTATTCGGACATATATCGGTCCACCGCGGCCGGATCGACGCCCTCCACCGTCGGTGCCGCAACCGCCGCACCAACCGACGGCAACAGCACCAGAAGCACCGCCATCACCACTACCCGCCGCAGGAATTCCGCAGTCACCGCTTTCACCCTTCCCATCGCGCGGCCGCGCAATCGCAATACGTCAGCCAGCCAACCCAACCGGTTCGGGTATCGAATATCCGTGCGCCGCCGCAACCTCCGCCGATAACAGCCGCCCTTTATCCGCGGTGACCCCGCGTGCGAGATCGGGATGCGCCCTACACGCCTCCCGCCACCCGTGAGCGGCAATCGCGCGCACATACGGGACAGTGGCGTTGGTGAGCGCCACGGTAGCGGTGTGCGGCACCGCACCCGGCATATTCGCCACACAGTAGTACAGCGAATCGGCCACGCGGAAAGTGGGATTCGCATGCGTTGTCGGATGCGAACCGGCGAAACACCCGCCCTGATCGATGGCGATGTCCACCAACACCGACCCGGGCCGCATACCGCGAACCAGTTCCTCGGATACCAGCTTCGGCGCCCGCGCACCCGGCACCAGCACCGACCCGATCACCAGATCCGCCGCCAGCACGGCCCGCTCGATCTCGACCGCATTCGAGGCCACCGTCGAGATGCGCCCTTCGAACCGTGCGTCGAGTTCGCGCAGGCGCGCCAGATTGGTGTCCAGCACGGTGACTTTCGCCCCCATCCCGGCCGCGACAATGGTCGCGTTCGTCCCCGCGACACCACCGCCGAGCACCGCCACATCGGCCGGAAGCACTCCCGGCACCCCGCCGAGCAAAAGCCCGGCACCACCGAGCGGCGCCATCAGGTGATACGCGCCGACCTGCGGTCCGAGCTTGCCCGCGACCTCGCTCATCGGTGCCAGCAGCGGCAGCGACCCATCCGCCGCGCGCACTGTCTCATAGGCGATCGCGGTGATTCCGGACCGCAGAATCGCATCGGTGCATTCGCGCGACGCCGCCAGGTGCAAATAGGTGAACAGCACCTGCTCCGGCCGCATCCGCGGATACTCCTCGGCGATCGGCTCCTTGACCTTCAGAACCAGCTCGCCCTCCCACCACACCTGCTCGGCGGCGGGCACCATCCGCGCACCCGCGGCGACGTAATCCGCATCCGAAAATCCGGACCCCACCCCCGCGCCGGCCTGGATCAGCACCTCGTGCCCGTGCCGCACCAGTTCCCCGGCACCAGCCGGGGTCAGCGCCACTCGAAACTCCTGCTCCTTGACCTCCCGCGGAACTGCGATCCTCATATCGCCATCGTGGACCACCGACGGTCCCGGCGCCATGAACGCCGCGCTGGACGCACTGTCGGTTTCCGAGGACGCTCACACAGCGAACGTCTCACCCAGCTTCGGAATGCGCAGCTGTTCACCCCGACCGGCGTAACCGAAATTCCGCTCCAGGCGCTCGAGCGTCTCACTGAAGTGCGCCCATCCCTCGGCGTGCACCGGCACGATCACCGCATCACCCAGCGCCTCGGCGGCCTGCACCGCGGTGCGGGCATTCAGCGTGAGATCGATATCGCCGAACCGGCCGACATTCGCCGCACCGGCGAACAGGATCGCGATATCGATCCGACCGATGCGCGCCACGATCTGCTCGACGAGCTCGACCGAAGCATTATCACCCGACACGTACACGGTCGGCAGCCCCTCGGCCTGCAATACGAACCCGGTGACCACGCCGGTCTGCGACTCGCACCCCACTGGCCCGTGCAGTGCGGGCACACCCGTCACACGCACCTCACCCAGTGTGACAGTCTCCCAATTCGCCAGTCCCCGAACACCTTCGATGCGACCGGCGGCATCCGGCGTCGACAAGACGGTCGCCACGGTGGACAGGAATTCACGGCCGGAGTGGTCCAGATTGTCGTCGTGCTGGTCATGCGACAGCAGCACCACGTCCACCGGTCCCACCTGCTCCACCGGAACCGCCGGGCCGGTGAGCTTGTGCAGTGTTATCGGACCCGGGTAGTCGCCCGGAGCGTCGAAGGTGGGATCGGTCAGCCACGTCAGGCTGCCGTACCGGAAGCGCAGGGTGGGCCCGCCGATGTGCAGGGCTTCGAAGGTCGTGCGTGCAATCGTCTCGGTCATGGGATCAATACTTGTCGCCCCGATATTCGATCAATAGTGGCCCGTGAGCCGCGTAGCGATAAGATCAGGCCATGCGTTCCGTCGCCGCTCTGGCCTTCGATGGGGTCATCCCCTTCCATCTGTCGGTACCGACGCTGGTCTTCGGCCGGGTCGGCACCGAGGGGACACCTGACTATCGCGTCGAGGTGTGCGCCGAACAGCCAGGCACGCTGCGGACCCCGGCCGGTTTCGACATCGTCGTGAAAACCGGACTCGACGCCTTCGAGCGTGCCGACCTGGTGGTGATCCCGAGCTGGCAGCGCGGCATGGGCATTTCGGCGCAACTGCGCGACGCACTCCATGACGCACACGCCAGAGGAGCCCGGATCGTCGGCCTGTGCCTGGGCTCCTTCGCGGTGGCGGCGAGCGGCTTGGCGGACGGTCGGGAAGTCACCACCCACTGGGCCGCGGCCGCCGAATTGGCCGCGACCTATCCGAAGGTCCGGGTCCGCGCCGACACCCTCTGGACCGACCTCGGCGATATCGTCACCTCCGCGGGCGTCGCCGCCGCACTCGATTGCTGCCTGCACCTGGTCCGCGACGACCTCGGCAGCCGCGCCGCCACCGAACTGGCCAGGTCGCTCGTGACCGCCCCGCACCGCAGCGGCTCCCAGGCCCAGTACATACCGGTCGCAGTACCCGAAGCCGCCGACGACGATCCGATCGAACGCGCGATGGTCTGGGCGCGTACGAATCTCGGCGAGCCGATCGACCTGGATAGTTGGGCTCGCATCGCGCTGATGTCGCGACGCACCTTCACTCGACGCTTCCGCGAACGCACCGGGAACAGTCCGCAGCAATGGCTGCTGCAACAGCGCGCCGACCGCGCCCGACTACTTTTGGAATCCACCACCGAGACCATGGATCGCATCGCCGCCGAAACCGGCTTCGGCACCGCGGTCAGTCTGCGCCACCACTTCCACCGCATCCTCGGCACCAGCCCGGCCGCGCACCGCGCGCTGTTCGCGGGCGCACCCGTCCCCGAATACTCGGCCGCGGAGTAATAGCGACAGGATTGCGATGCCGCCTCCGCCGAGTTCGCCCACCCCGTGGGCTCCGCCGGCCTCGGTCCCTTTATGTTTTCGGCATGAGGATCGAGGTAAGCGGACATATACCCGAAATCGACGAGACCGCGTGGATCGCACCGAACGCCACCGTAATCGGACGCGTGCAACTGGCCGCCGAGGTGAGCGTCTGGTACAGCGCGGTCCTGCGCGCCGACCTCGAGGCGATCAGCGTCGGCGCGCGCACCAATATTCAGGACGGCTGCGTCCTGCACGCCGACCCGGGTTTCCCGCTCACCGTCGGCACCGGAGTTTCGGTGGGACACAATGCGATCCTGCACGGCTGCACCGTCGGCGACGATGTGCTCGTCGGCATGGGTGCCACGGTCCTCAATGGCGCGGTCATCGGCGCGGGCAGTCTGATCGCCGCAAATGCCCTGATTCCGGAGGGTGCGCAGATTCCGCCCGGTTCGCTGGTCGCGGGTGTGCCCGGCAAGGTGCGTCGGGAGTTGAGCGAGGCCGAGCAGGACGGCATCCGACTGAATAGCGCTGTGTACCTGCACAACATGGCAAACCACCGCGACGCGAAGCAGATGTGAGACAGAGCACACTGATCAAGTGACCAAACTAAATCGCTGATAACATTTTGCCAGCGTGCCCGGTGTCCCGGGATCTCCCGCCGACGCAGCTGTCGAGTGGCCTGTAGCGCGGAGGGCGAGCCCACCGGATGGTGGCCGCGCAGCGTGCAGGTAGGAGGTATCACGGTGGCGTACGTGCAGCAGAGTATGCACCGGCCGTCGGGGCGGATCAGCGTGGCCGACATCGCGGCCCAACCGGGTGGGGTCGAGGCGCTACAGCGGCGAGTGCACGAGTTGCGCTCCAGCGGAGTGGATTTCGCCGCCAATGCGATCGAAAAGGAGATGGCGGAACTGGATCTGCCGCGCACATAGTCGCGCGTGCGCCGGTCGTCTGTCCAGTTCTGGTGCTGATCCGCGGTAGCACTGCCGCGCCCCGGTGAAATAATGAACGGCACTCACCCGCACCGTCGCGACGCCCAGCCACCACCGGCGTCCCGAGCCGATCGACTGGAGCCTCGATGCCGACCGTTCCGCCCATCCTCCAGCGCATCCTGGAAAAGCCCGTCAGCGACGGCGAGAAGTTGCTGGAGAGCGCGCTGTCAGCTTTCCTGGACTTCGGCATCAAACGCACCAGCATGGGCGAGATCGCCCGGCGCGCCGGAATCAGTCCGGCCACGCTGTACCGCCGCTTCGAATCGAAGAATGATCTGGTCGAGGCGGTCAGTGTGCGCGAGGCGCAGCGTTTCGTCGCGGAGATCGATAAGCGGGTACAGAAGGTCGACGGCGTCGAGGAGCAGCTGATCGAGATCTTCGTCGCGGTCATCACCGCGATCGCGGGCAACGAACTGTTGCGGCGGCTGCTACGCACCGAACCCGATCTCATCCTGCCCCGGCTCACCACCGAGGCCGGACCGATCATCGCGGTCGGGCGCACATATCTGGCGGAGAAATTGCGCGAACTCCACAGCGGCGCGGATGACGATTTCGACTTCGAACTCGTCGCCGAGATCATGGCGCGGCTGGCACTGTCGCTGGCATTGACGCCTGACGGGCTCATTCCGATCGATGATGTGGCGGCGGGTCGGGATTTCGCGCGACGCACCCTGCTGCCGATGGTCGGTGTCCGCGCCAGCGCATAACCGTCAACGCGTTTCGAATACCCGGATGCCGAACGCGGCCGCTACCCACTCATCGAGCAACCGGAGCGAATTCGTATCGGGCTCTCTGCCGTCGTCGATGAATTCCCGCACCAGTTCGACGACTCCACCCGCCCGCATCGTGGTCGGATCCGGCAGCGGTAGCCGCGACACATACTGGGTGATCCACCGCCGCCGACCCGAATACAGCCGATTCCCGCACACCGCATCGTAGAACCGCAGGCCCAACGCCGAGTTCGCGACGCCCATCAGCAAATACGCCAGCCGCTCCGCGGCGCCGTCGACCCCGAGATCGGCCAGCGATATCCAATAGCAGTCCCCGTTCACCACCGCCCCGGACCGATCCAAGGCGAATCGCGGCCGCTCACTGATATCGGGGAAGACCACCTTCGGCACCCGCCACAGATGCGGCCGCTGCGGCACCCAGATCTCGAACCATTCCCTGCCACTGTCGGTCAGATATTTCCGACCGGCCAACGTCTCCCGATGTGACTCCAAATATGCTGCGGCGCCCGGAAAATCCCGCAGGTCAACGGGCATGCGCGCGGGCTGCGCCGTGTCGTACGGATACAGCACCCGCACGTCGCGCTCCCGCGAGATTTGCCACGGATCGACATCCTGATGGGTGATCAAATCGAAGAGCAACTCCCCCTCCGGCGGTGGCCGCACCTCCCCCCACCGATCGGAGATGAATACCCGATCCGCAGTCGTCTTGATACCTACCCGAATTCGCCCCACGGCACCGAATGTCCGCCAGGTCCCCGCCTCCACCTCGGCCAGCCACCTGTCGACCTCCGGCCGGGACATTCGCCAAGCGCCGCTGTCCTCGGCCGCGTCACACCTCACATCCACACCGTTATCCGGACCGGAGGCGGCGATCTGCCAGTCCACCACCGAGCCCACCGGATCGCTGCGGATCGCCCGATCACCTGATATCTGATCGCCGGACGCCCCGCGGGTCACCGCCCGCTCACCCGTCGCCAACGTGCCGACCTCGACCGCGAAGGTGCGCCCACCATGCTCGACGCAGTGACTGTGTTCGGCCGCCAGCGCCTCGAAAAGATCTGTCCCACCGATGTTTTCGGCGGTATCCACCTCGTAGGCCGAAACATAGCGGCAAACTGCGCGCGACGCCGTCCGAGTGGCGATGGTGACCGCGGGCAACACCGCAGCCTCGAACAACTTCGTGTCGCCGAGGTCATACAGTTCGACCGGAGCCAACTCGGTGCGCAGCAGGCTCCGGATGTTCGCACCGGCCTTGGTGGTGAGAAACCGATTGGCACACAGCAATCCGAGTACCCCACCCGACCGCAGCAGCCGCGGCGCGACCGCGACGAATGGATGGGTGAGATCGATCCGCCCCTGCAACCCGAACTGCTTGCTGAGCAACCGCGCGGTCTTCCCACCCAACTGCTGAGTCCGCACATACGGCGGATTGGTAATGATCGCATCGAACGCCCCCGCCGCGATCCCCGCCGATTCGGTCAAGAAATCCCCGACATGCCACTCGACCGCAACTCCGGCGGTCGCCGCCCGCTCCCGCGCGACCGCAACCCCGGCCGCATCCAGGTCGTATCCGACCAACTCCACCCGAACCCCCGGCAACAACTCCCGCGCAACCTGATCCAGCGCAAGCAGCAGCTCACCGTCCCCACAGGCCGGGTCGAGCACCCGCAGCATCCCTCCGCTCGGCACCCGCACCCCTACTGGTACCTCAATCCCCTCTTCCTGCACCTCCCCATCAGGCATCCCAGTACCCGATGCCGCCACTGTGTGCGCCTGCCCATCATGCGCCCCCGCCTCCCGCACGCGCGGCACCACAGCATGAGCGACTCCAGAGCGCCCGGTCCGCAGCGGCGCATGCTCGAGCAGCCGCCGCGCGAGAAAGCGCGCCAGGGCTGGTGGCGTGTAGTGCCTACCGTGCCGCTTGCGGTCGCGCGCGGCGGGCTCGCCGGGATTCATTCCTGGGATTCTGCCTCGTCACGACGCAACCGAGGCGATAACGCGGTCGACCGGATCTCCCGGCGTCGCGGGCGGGCCCGCGGTGCGGCGACCGGCGAAGCGGCGCATGAGCGGTTCATCGACCCAGCGGTAGATCGCGGCCGCCGCCGTTCGACGATCAGGCTCAACCGGGCGAACCCGAGCCAGCCGAATTGTCGGCCGCCGATGAACAGCCGGGTGATCAGCACCATGACCGGGAACTGGATCAGATAGAAGGCGAAGGAAATATTGCCGAGCCACACGATTCTGGGCGAGGCATCGACTCCGGGAGATGCCGAGTGCGCTCTGGAATGCGTTGAACCGCCGGACGCCCGCGAACGAATATTTCAGGATCACCAGGTCCAGCGGTCGCCCAGGATCACCAGCGGCCGCGTGATCGAACATGGCTCATCGGCAAGTTCCTCGTACCGCACCTGTCGATGCTGCCGAGCCCGCGGTGCCCGGCGGCGTTACCACCGGGCACCGGTGCTCATGCCCTCGAGTAGGCGACCATCGGGTCCTTGTCTTCCAACGGCGGTACCTCTTCACCATCCAGCACCTTGCGCATCCGCTCGGAATCCAACTGCCCCTCCCACTTCGCGACCACGAATGTCGCGACGCAATTGCCGAGCAGGTTCACCGTGACCCGCATCGAATCCATCAGTCGATCCGCCCCCAGCAGCAACGCGACCGCCGCCACCGGAATCGACCCGTGCCCGATCGCACTGATCGTCGCCGACAACGCCAGGAATGACGAACCCGGCACGCCCGCCATACCTTTCGAGGTCAACATCAGCACGCCGACCGCCGTAATCTGCTCGCCGAGACTCAGATCCACCCCGAGCGCCTGCGCCAAGAACAGCACGCAGATGGACAAATACAGCGTCGCACCATCGAGATTGAACGAATACCCGGTCGGTATCACCAGCCCGGTGGTCGCTCGGGAGCAACCGGCCTCGGTCAGTTTGATCATGATCCGCGGCAGCACCACCTCGGTCGATGCGGTGCCCAGCGCCAAGAACAGCTCATTCTTGATGTATTTGACGAGCTTCCACAGACTCACCCCCGCGAAAACCCGCACCACCACCGCGAGCACCAGCAGGAACAGCACCGCCGCCGCATAACAGCAGGCGATCAACTTGCCATAGCTGCTGAGCGCGGAAAGTCCGTACTGCCCAACGATGTAGGCCATCGCGCCGAACGCACCCAGCGGTGCCAATTTCATAATCCAGCCGATGATCGTGAAGAAGATCTTCCCGATGTGATCGACGGCCTCCAAAATCACCGGCGGGCCATGCTCGCCGAACTTCGCCAAAGCCAATCCGAACAGCACCGCGAAAAACAACACCTGCAACAAAGCATTCTCCGCAAACGCCGAAATCACCGATGCCGGAATGATATTCAGCAAAAAGTCGACGGTATGCGGCAGCTCGCCGTTCTTTGTGGTCTTGGCGATCTTCTCGGCGCCGGTGGCCAGGGTCTGCGCGTCGACATGAAAGCCCGCACCCGGCTTCACCAGATTGCCGACCAGCAAACCGAAGAGCAGTGCGAAGGTGGTGATCACCTCGAAGTAGATCAGCGCCTTCACACCGATCCGCCCGACCGACTTCATATCGCCCACATGGGCGATGCCGAGCACAACCGTGCAGAAGATGATCGGCGCGATCACCATCTTGATCAGCTTGATGAACCCGTCGGCCAGCGGTTTGAGGTCCGCGCCGAAGTCGGGCCACAGCTTGCCGACCAGAATTCCGGCCACGATCGCCACCAGCAGTTGCAGGAAAAGCGACCGGTACCAGGGCGGTTTGCGCACCGGGTCGGTTGCTGCGGTGGATTCGATCGTCACGCTCATGCGCGCAACGTACGAGCTATTCGTATCACCAAAGTTTCAACTATATTGCCGCGCGGAAACCCGATCGATATATGACCATCACTCCAGGTCCGACAGCGAGAACAATACGAACGAAAGCGGACCCCGGGGAAATCCCGAGGCCCGCTCTTACCGCTGGATTTACAGCGGAATGTTCTTGTGGTGGCTCTTACGCACCGGCGCCGCCGCCAATGCCGCGGCGATGATGCTGCGAGTCTTGGCCGGGTCGATGACCTCGTCCACCACACCGATCGCCAAGGCCCGCTCGACACCACCGGCGATGCGCTCGTGCTCGACCGTCAGACGCTCGTGCAGCGCCTCGCGCTCTTCCTCCGGCGCGGCGGCGAGGGCCTTCTTGTGCAGGATGCCGACCGCGGCCTTGGCACCCATCACGGCGACCTCGGAACCCGGCCAGGCATACACCGCGGTCGCGCCGAGCGAGCGGGCGTTCATCGCGATGTAGGCGCCACCATAGATCTTGCGGGTAACCAGCGTGACCCGCGGCACCCGAGCCTCGGCGAATGCGTGCAGCAGCTTCGCACCGCGCCTCACCACACCTTCCCACTCCATGCTGACACCGGGCAGATACCCGGGCACATCGGTGAGCACCACCAGCGGAATGCCGAACGCATCGCACAACCGCACGAAACGCGCTGCCTTCTCGGCACTTTCGGAGTTCAGGCAGCCACCGAGGCGGATCGGGTTATTGGCGAGGACACCGACGGTGCGCCCGCCGAGCCGTCCGAGACCGGTGACGATGCTGCGCGCATAACCGCCTTGCAGCTCCTCGAACGAGGACTCACCGTCAACGTTGTCGAGCAGTTCGTGGACGATCGGCTTCACGTCGTAGGCGCGCTTGGCCGATTCCGGCATCATCGCCTTCAGATCGACATCACCGTGCGCGGCAGCGACCAGATCGAATTCGCCCTGCTCGGCGAACATCGACACCAGGCGCCGTCCACGGTGCAGCGCATCGGCCTCATCGTTGGCGACGATGTGCGTAACACCGGATTTCTTACCGTGCGTCTCCGGACCACCCAGGGTGGCCATATCGACCTGCTCACCAGTCACACTGCGCACCACATCGGGACCGGTCACGAAGACCCGGCCCTCCGGCGCCATGATCACGATGTCGGTCAGCGCAGGACCGTAGGCGGCGCCGCCGGCCGCGAAGCCGAGCACCACCGAAATCTGCGGCACCAGACCGGACGCGCGAACCATGGCCTCGAAGACCAGACCGACCGCATGCAGCGCCTCGACACCCTCAGCCAGGCGAGCGCCGCCGGAATGCCAGATGCCGACCACCGGAATGGCGGAATCGATGGCGGTGTCGATCGCGTCGACGATGTGCTTGCAGCCCTCCACGCCCATCGCGCCGCCCATGACGGTGGCATCGGAGCAGTAGGCAACGGTGCGGACACCGTCGACCTCGCCGATCGCGGCCAACACACCGGACTTGTCGCGCGGGTGCAGCGGGAGAACGGTTCCGGGGTCGAAGAAGCGTTGGAGCCGACCGAGCGGATCACGCGGATCGGTCGCAGTTTCTGGTCGAAACGCGGGAGCAACAATTGTCATCGCGTTTTCTCCTCACCTCGAGCAAGTGCGCCGCTACCGCGGCTGCGTATGTCGAACACCGGTGGGGTCGACCGACTTTGGCGTTGGTCGACCCCACCGGCGATCGTTGTGCAGTCAGCCAGTCTGTGCGGTCAAGCCCCGGAGGGGGCAGCTTGCGTAACCCGGTAGGGGCTCCGCACAAACTGAATCGGTTACCGAGCGGCTATGCCCGACCGAAGGCGAGCGCGACATTGTGCCCACCGAATCCGAACGAGTTGTTGATGGCGTACTCGATCTCCTGGCGGCGGGCCTCGCCGTGCACCACATCCAGATCGATCTCCGGATCCTGGTTCTCCAGGTTCAGCGTCGGCGGGACGAGGCCGTCGCGGATGCTGAGCACGGTGAGCACGGATTCGAGCGCACCGACGGCGCCGATCGAGTGACCGAGGGCCGACTTCGGTGCGTACACCGAAGCGTGGTTGCCCACGGCCTTGTTGATCGCGTTCGCCTCGGCGGTATCGCCGATCGGGGTAGCGGTCGCGTGCGCATTGATGTGGGTGATGTCCTTGGGTGTCAGACCCGCGGTCTGCATCGCCCGCGTCATCGCCCTGGCGGCACCATCACCCGTGGGATCCGGTGCGACCAAGTGGAAGCCATCGGAGGTGATACCGGCGCCGAGCAGGCGCGCGTGGATCGTCGCGCCACGTGCCTTGGCGTGCTCCTCGGTCTCGATGACCATCAGCGCACCGGCCTCGCCGAAGACGAAGCCGTCGCGATCCTTGTCGAAGGGACGCGAGGCGCCCTTCGGGTTGTCATTGCGGGTGCTCATCGCGCGCATCATGGTGAATGCCGCGATCGGCACCGCGTCGATGAAACCCTCAACGCCACCGGCGACGACGATATCGGCGTCACCCATGACGATCATTCGCCACGCATTGGCGATGGCCTCGGAGCCCGATGAGCATGCCGAGACCGGAGTGACCACTCCTGCCCTGGCCTTCAATTCGAGACCGACGACGGCCGACGGACCATTCGGCATGACCATCTGAACAGCCAGCGGCGAAATCTTGCGATAGCCACCGTTCTTCAGCTTGTCGACCGAGTCGATGAGCGCATCACCGCCACCGAGCCCGGTACCGATCGCCACACCCAGACGCTCCGGGTCGACCTCGGGGCTGCCCGCGTTCTGCCAGACCTCACGACCGAGTACGGTCGCGAGCTGTTCGACGTAGGCCATGCGCCGACATTCGACACGGCTCAGCAGGGTCTCTGGCCGGACCTTCAGGTGACCGCCGATGCGGACCGGAAGGTCGTACTCCTCGACGAAGGGGTCCTCGAGAACGTCGATCCCGCTCTCGCCGTTGAGGAGTCCCTTCCACGTCGCATCGACATCACCAGCGATCGACGTGGTCGCCGCCAGGCTTGTAACGACGACGTTGGGGAAGTTCCCGTTCAAGGTGGAAGGAGTGGTCACGGTGTCGGCCCTACTCGGCGTCGAACTTGGCCTTGAGCTCCGCGGCCGCGTCAGCGTTCTCGGCCTCGAGCTTCTGGATGTAGCCGACAGCGTCGCCGACCGTCTTCAGGCTGGCCAGATCCTCGTCCGGGATCTTCACGCCGTACTTGTCCTCGGTCTGAACCGCGATCTCGACCATGGACAGCGAGTCGATGTCCAGGTCATCGACGAAGGACTTCTCGATCGTCACCTCGGAGGGCTCGATACCGGTCACCTCTTCGATGATCTTGCCGAGTTCCTCGACGATTTGTTCCTGGGTCAGAGCGGCCACTTCGTGGCTCCCTTCTTATCTACTTTGTAGGGCTTCACTGTTGTTTTTCGAATCGAGCGAGCCGATGGTTACCGTCCGCTCGGTCACGATCGCGTATTGGGTTACACGGTCGCGGGGGGAAAGCTAGCCGGAAGTGGTGAGCCCGGCCAACGCGGGGAGGTCTTCGGGGGTCTTCAGGGCCAGTGTTGGCGTGCCCTTCAGTTCCCGTTTTGCGATGCCGACGAGCGTGCCCGCCGGCGGCAGCTCCGCTACTGCCGAAACCGCCGCTGCACGGACAGTCTCGGTGCACAGGTCCCACCGAACGGGCCGGGTGACCTGCGCCGCGAGCTTAGCGACAGCATCGGCGCCGGAGGTAACCGGCTTGCCATCGAAGTTCGAAAGCAGGGTCCGAGTCGGTTCGCTCGGCGCGATCTTGGATATGGCGTCCGTCACAGCGTCCTGAGCCGGGGCCATGAACGCGGTGTGAAACGCGCCCGCGACGGGCAGCGCACGCACCCGCGCCTTCTCGGGCGCGTTCGCGGCGAGTTCCGCGAGGGCGGTCAAACGTCCGGCGGCCACAATCTGACCCGCGGCATTGCGGTTGGCCGGGACGAGTTCGAGCTCTTCGAGCCGGGCGAGCACGGCTGCCTCATCGCCACCGAGCACCGCGGACATACCGGTCGGCTCCAGTGCGCACGCCTTGGCCATCTCCGCACCGCGGATGGCGGCCAGTCGCACCGCATCGTCGGCGGAGATGACTCCGGCGACCGCTGCGGCGGCGAGTTCACCTACCGAGTGTCCGGCGACAATGGTATCGGCTGGAAGTGAATCCGACTCGATTTCCGCGAAGGCCAGCAGTGCGGCGGCGACCACGAGCGGCTGGGTAACGGCAGTATCGGTGATCTCCTCCGCCGTCGCGGTGGTGCCGAGGCGAACCAGATCCAGGCCGGAGGCCTTGGACCAGAGGGCGAGGCGATCAGTCGCGCCGGGGAGGTCGAGCCAAGGCGCGAGCATGCCGGGTGTCTGGGACCCCTGTCCAGGGGCGAGCAACGCGATCACACCTCTAAGAAAACACTGTGAGGTACGCCGCAGGTGATGTCGACGCGAATGAACCTTGCGGAGTGCTTTTGTGGAGGTCCCACAAAAGCGCATGTGGGCTGTCCCGATCGACCGGGTCACCGGATCCGTTACAGGCCTTCGTGCCCTACTGGGAATTGAGTGACTTCTGGGGTAGGAGTCGACGATTCGTTACGGGTTCGTGTCAAACGACCCACTGTGGCGGCGATCCGGAGCACATAGGCGTCCCTCGGATTCATCGGATCACGGCCCGTGATCTCCGCTATCCGCTTGAGGCGATAGCGAACCGTATTTGGATGAACGTACAGCTGACGCGCACACGTCTCGACCGCGCCACCGCAATCCAGATAGGCCTCGAGAGTGTCGGCCAGCGCCGATCCGGCGGCAGCCAACGGTAGGACAAGATACTCGTTCAACGCGTCGATTGCAGCTCGGTCACCCAAAAGGGCCCGCTCCGGTAACAATTCGGCGGCGTGCACCGGTCGCGGGGCCACGCGCCAGCCGACAACGGCCTCCATTCCGGCCAGTGCCTCCACCGCGCTGGCGTGCGCCGCACCGAGGGTGCGCATGGTCGGGCCGATCACCACCGGACCGTCGGAGAACACCTCGGCCAGCAAATCCGCGAGAAATGGTGAGGCATACGAGGTATCGCCCAGATTCCCGCTGACCACCATCACCAGCCGCGACCCCTGGACCACGGCCAGCGCCGCACGACCGTGCCGCGCGGCGATCGCGTGCACCGAGCCGACCATCGAGACGCCCTGATCCCCCGGCGGCGTGCCGACCAGCACCGTTGCCGGCGCGGTGGCATCCCAGTTCAGGGTCGCGGCCCGCGACAGCATGTCCGGACCGGTATCGCCGCGCACGACCGCGTCCACAACCAATGCCTCGAGGCGGGTATCCCATGCGCCGCGGGATTCCGCGGCGCTCGCGTACACCGAGGCGGCGGCGAATCCGAGCTCACGCCCGTAGCGCAACACCGCCTCGGTGAGCGCGACCAACTGCCGGTCGTTGCGCGCGAGCGCGGGCAGCCATTGTTCGAAGAACTCCATGGCCACGCGGACCATGTCCACGGTCTGGCGCAGCGTCAGCCGCCGCGCCAGATCCTGCGGGATCACTTGGAAGGCGTCCAGGCTGAAACGGATATCGCTATCGGGATCCTGTAGCCATTCCAGGAAGTTCACCACCGCGGTCTGCACCAGCATCTGCACGCCCGCGCGTTGCGCGGCATCCAGATCGGCGAAGAACGGCAACCGATCCTGCATCGACCCGACCGCCTCGGTGGAGAGGCGTCCGGAGAACTGCTTCACGCGTTTGAGCAGCGTGTCCGGCAGCGGGTCGCGGGTTTGCCGGTTCGGGGAGAGCGCGCCCGTCGGCAGATACACCTCATGCTCGGAGGAGCCTTCGGAGATCCGACGCGGCCGCGGCGGTTTACGTTCCACCATCCAATCGTCCGCTATGCGAGTTCATCTTCGGTGCCGGGAGCCGACTTCGGCGCGGCGTCGACATCATCGATGCGGTATTTGGCCGCCGCCTCGACCGCCTTGGCCGGATCGATCTTTCCGGTGCGGCCCAGCGCGGCCAGGGCCGCGACCACGATCGACTGCGCGTCGACGTTGTAGACCCGGCGCGCGGCGGGGCGAGTATCGGAGAAACCGAAACCATCCGTGCCGAGCGTAGTGAAGTCGCCGGGCACCCACTTGCGCACCTGATCCGGCACCGCGCGCATCCAGTCCGTCGCGGCCACATACGGACCCTCGACCCGGGCCAGCGCCTGGGTGACGTACGGGACGCCCGCATCGACGCCGGGGTTGCGCAGCTGGGCGATTTCCTTGTCGAGTGCCTCCTTGCGGAGCTCACCCCACGAGGTCACCGACCAGACATCGGCCTGCACACCCCATTCCTCGGCGAGCAGCGCTTGGGCGCGCACGCCATCGGGCACCGTGACACCCGAGACCAGGATCTGGGCGCGCACATTGCCCTCACCGCCGCGCTTGTACAGATAGATGCCCGCGAGCAGTCCGGCGATATCGAGATCGTCGGGCTCGGCGGGCTGTACATACGGCTCGTTGTAGAGAGTGATGTAGTAGAAGATGTCCTCGCCGCCGAAGCCACCCGCGGAACCGTGCGGATGCGTGCCGGGAAGTGCGACGGGACCGGGCTCCGGAGTGCCACCGCCGTACATACGACGCAGACCGTCCCGCACGATATGCGCGATCTCGAAGGAGAACGCCGGATCGTAGGTCACCACGGCCGGGTTGGTGGACGCCAGCAGCAGCGAGTGGCCGTCGTTGTGCTGCAGACCCTCACCGGTCAGCGTGGTTCGCCCGGCGGTTGCGCCGAGCACGAAACCGCGCGCCAGTTGGTCTGCCGCCGCCCACAATCCGTCGCCGGTGCGCTGGAAACCGAACATCGAGTAGAAGATGTACAGCGGGATCATCGGCTCGCCGTGAGTGGCGTACGACGTGCCCGCCGCGGTGAACGATGCGGTCGATCCGGCCTCGTTGATGCCCTCGTGCA
Organism: Nocardia sp. NPDC049737; assembly: GCF_040674755.1. Classification (NCBI taxonomy): domain Bacteria; kingdom Bacillati; phylum Actinomycetota; class Actinomycetes; order Mycobacteriales; family Nocardiaceae; genus Nocardia; species Nocardia sp. NPDC049737. The sequence goes on from NZ_JBFANH010000009.1 coordinate 119,169, forward strand.
GAATCTGCCCGACGGCACTCTCTTTGTAGGCAAGCATCAATTCCGCGTCCACGGAGGTGTACAACTGCCCGTTGCGGTTGTAGATCTTCAACGAAGGGAACCACGAGTCCATACCGAAGGTACGGGCCTCGTCCGGAATGATCGGCACGATCCGCTTGCCGATCTCCTTGTCCCGCAACAGCTCCTTCATGAGCCGAACCAGGGCCATGGTGGTGGCCACGTTCTGCTTGCCGGAACCCTTGCGCACCGACTTGTAGGCCTCGTCCCCGGGCAGTTGCAGCGGCTTTGCTGCAGCACGCCGTTCGGGCAGGAAGCCGCCGAGCGCCTTCCGGCGATCGAGCATGTACTGGATTTCGCGCGCCTCCATGCCCGGGTGGTAGTACGGGGGCAGGTAGGGGTCCTTCTCCAGCTCGGCATCCGAGATCGGAATCCGCTGCAGGTCACGGAAGTCCTTGAGGTCCTGCAGGGTCAGCTTCTTCATCTGGTGCGTGGCATTGCGGCCCTCGAAGTGCTTGCCGAGGGTGTAGCCCTTGATGGTCTTGGCCAGGATCACCGTCGGCTGGCCCTTGTGCGCCATCGCGGCCGCATAGGCGGCAAACACCTTGCGGTAGTCGTGACCACCGCGCTTGAGGTTCCAGATCTCCTGATCGGTGAGGTCTTGGACCAGTGCCTTGGTGCGCGGGTCGCGGCCGAAGAAGTGGTCGCGGACGTAGGCGCCGTCATTGGCCTTGTAGGTCTGGTAGTCGCCGTCGGCGGTGGTGTTCATCAGGTTCACCAGCGCGCCGTCGCGATCGGCGCCGAGCAGCGCGTCCCACTCCCGGCCCCAGATGACCTTGATGACATTCCAGCCCGCGCCACGGAAGAACGACTCCAGTTCCTGGATGATCTTGCCGTTACCGCGCACCGGGCCGTCGAGGCGCTGCAGGTTGCAGTTGACGACGAAGGTGAGGTTGTCGAGGCCCTCGTTGGCGGCGACCTGGATCAGGCCGCGCGACTCCGGCTCGTCCATCTCACCGTCGCCGAGGAAGGCCCAGACGTGCTGATCGGAGGTGTCCTTGATGCCGCGGTCGTGCAGGTAGTGGTTGAACCGTGCCTGGTAGATAGCGTTCATCGGGCCCAGGCCCATGGACACCGTCGGGAACTCCCAGAAGTCGTTCAGCAGCCGCGGATGCGGGTACGACGGCAGGCCGTGGCCCGGCCCGCCATGGCTGTACTCCTGCCGGAAGCCGTCCATCCGGTCGGTGCTCAATCGGCCCTCGAGGAAGGCGCGGGCGTAGATGCCCGGCGAGGCGTGACCCTGGATGAAGATCGAATCGCCGCCGCCCGGATGGTCCTTGCCGCGGAAGAAGTGATTGAAGCCGACCTCGTAGAGCGCCGCCGAGGACGCGTAGGTCGAGATATGGCCGCCGACACCAATGCCGGGACGCTGCGCCCGGTGCACCATGATCGCCGCGTTCCAGCGGATCCAGGCACGGAAGCGCCGCTCCACCTCTTCGTCGCCGGGGAACCACGGCTCGTTCTCGGTGGGGATGGTGTTGACGTAGTCGGTGGAGGTCAAGGATGGAATGGCGACCCTGCGCTCACCGGCGCGTTCCAACAGCCGGAGCATGAGGTAACGCGCGCGGCCCGGACCTTCCCGGTCGAGCATGTCATCGAACGATTCGAGCCATTCGGAGGTTTCCTCCGGGTCGATGTCCGGTAGATAGGACGCCACCCCTTCGCGGATAACCCGCACCCGCCCGCCCGTAGGCGGCACCTGCGATCCATTCGGATCACGCGGCGCGGAGTCGGTGCCAGCGGATTTCGCTGGCGCGGAAGAGTGGATCAGGTCGGTCAAATCTGCTCCTCGTACAGGGGTGGACAAGCTGATAGGCGTCTGTTTCCCCGGGCGGCACACTTGGTTGGCGGACCACCCGTTTTACGAAAGGTTCGGGCGCACCTCCATCCTTGCGGAAGATGTGGCCCAGGTCATCATGTCAGGGGCATCTGCAGTACGGTTCCGCAGGGAACGTGAGTCGAGGACCGCCGGTGAAACAGAGAGGCACGGAGGACAATGAAGGTGCTGGACCCACGCGGGTTCGCAGCAGTGTGCGCGGCAACGGCGGTCGTGGTCGGCCTGACCATCGCGGGTTGCGCGAAACACGTTGACGGCGTTGCCAATCCGAATGCCTCGGAACTAGCCGCCTACAAGACCGAGGCGGCCTCCTCCTCCGCGGCGGCGACCTCCTCACGCAAGGCCGCGGCACAGGCCCAGGCGATCAGCGACAACTGCGGTCAATTCCCCACAACCACGGGTGTCGGCGTTTCGAAGTACAACGAATTCGTAGACGCCCACGATGCGAACGCCGCGGACTACAACGCCAAGCGCGATACCGCCGCCAAAACCCTCGAAGACGCCGCGACCAAGGTCGAAACGGGAGTGAACAACGCCAACGGCGCGCTGCCCGCGGACCTGCAGGCCAAGTTCGCCGAATACGTCGCTGCCGCACGACAGCTCGCCGCGGAGACCCGCAAGATGACTTACACCGCCCCGGTCGGCGCACTCAACGATGCGAGCAAGCGGGTCAACGACGCGCGCAATACGGTCAAGGACGCCTGTCCCAAACGTTGAATTCGTCCCATGAATCGGGGGCTGGTGGCGAAAATCGGCCAACGACACGAGGTTGTCACGCGACATTCCATGGGTATTTCGTCCGATCAGCTTGCGCTCGAGGCGATAACCATGTTCGCTTGCAACTACCTATTGTCTGGAGTTGAGGAGGACACCACCGTGGTCGCCGCGGCGGACGCGCAGAACTACGCTCAGAAGCTTGGCATTACACACGGCATGGTTGTCCAGGAGCTGGGCTGGGACGAGGACACCGACGACGACCTGAGGGCCGACGTTGAAGAGGCCAGCGGTGGGGAGATGGTCGACGAAGACTCCGACGAGGTAGTCGACGCTGTCCTGCTGTGGTGGCGAGAAGGCGACGGCGATCTAGCGGATGAACTGATGGAAGTCATCAGTCCGCTGGCCGACGAAGGCTTCATTTGGGTGCTCACTCCCAAGACCGGGCAACCTGGTCATGTCGATCCGAGCGATATCGCCGAAGCGGCACCCACGGCGGGTTTGACGCAAACATCGGCGATCAGCCTCGGTGCCTGGTCCGGCAGCCGACTCGTGCAGCCCAAGGCACCCTCGAAACAGCGCTGACCGCTTTCGCTATGGTTTCGCCGGGCGGTGTTTCACCGCCCGGTGAAGCCCGACACGATGGAGGATCAGTGATGCCAGTCGAGCTCGGCCCGCTGGAAATCGGCACGCTCGCGCCGGATTTCACACTCAAGGATCAAAACAACCAGGACGTCACGCTCTCGGACTACCGCGGCAAGAAGAACGTGCTGATCGTGTTCTATCCGCTCGCCTTCACCGGCATCTGCCAGGGCGAGCTGTGCAAGGTTCGCGACGAGTTACCCAAATTCCAGAACGACGCCGCGGAAATCCTCGCCATCTCGGTCGGCCCGCCGCCCACCCACAAGATCTGGGCGGCCGAACAGGGCTACATCTTCCCGCTGCTGTCCGACTTCTGGCCGCACGGCGCCGTAGCCCAGTCCTACGGCGTCTTCAACCAGAAATCCGGCTACCCCAACCGCGGCACCTTCGTCGTAGACCGCGACGGCATCATCCGCTTCGCCGAAATGAACGGCCCCGGAGAGCCCCGTGACCAGGCGGCTTGGGAGAAAGCGCTCGCCGCGCTAGAGTCCTAGACCGGCCCGTCGGTCACCCACCGACGGATCCCGGGCGTATAGCTCAGTGGTAGAGCTCTGGTTTTACACACCAGCGGTCGGGGGTTCGAACCCCTCTGCGCCCACCGAAGAAGATGCAGGTAGGAAACTTTTTAACGCCTACCGTCCTTTGCTCCACGCTGGCTCCGTGGAGCAAACATGGAGCAGGACACGCCCCTCCTGACCGGGGCTCCGGCCGCGCGCGGACCTGGGCGGCAGATTGGGGTGGGTTCCGAAGTGTTCGACCAACCGCGACTCACCTCCGACGGCGTCGGTACCGGATGGCCTGGCGGGATTCCACGGCAGCGACCGCCATGGTTCAGCTCTGATGAACAGTACGAGGCGTTCCTGAAGACGATGACCCACGACCTCGGGCCACAGTGCATTACCGCGAGCAGCATCGATGTCGAGCACCTCGATGAGCAGCGCCGCAATAAGCTGCTCGCCAATCACGCGTTGCGGCCCACCCTCGAATTCGTCTGCACCGCCTTCGCTCAGTTCGACGACGCGGCACTGTTTTCCCGAATCGGCACCTTCGAGAAGCAGTTCGTTCACGGACTGACGGGAGATCTCGCGGCCAAAGTCGGCGAGGCCGTCAAGAACGGGCGTGTTTTGATGCCGCCAGCGGCGGCAACGCATCTAATCCTCGACCCCACTATCCGCGTATACGCCGGACTCACCGCCTGAGCGCCGAGCGCTCAGCTCGCCAACAGCGCCTCGCGCAGAACCGCGTCGAAACCGGTCGGCTCGCGGCCGATCAACTGCGCCAACGTCGGGTCGACCGTGGCGAATTCACCGGCCCGGCTAGCAGCGAAGATATCCACCATCATGTCCGCCTGCGCGGCCGGGACGCCATAGCCCAGCATCTGGTGCCGGAATTCCTCGTCGGATACGGTGATGCGCTTGATGGTTCGGCCCGTGAGCGCGGCCGCGAGGGCGGCAATTTCGTCGAAATCGATGGCCTGCGCTGCGGTCAATGGCGGTGTGGGACCGTCGAATCGACCTTCCTCGGTAAGGATCGCCGCGGCCGCGTCGGCGAGGTCGACGTGTGCGGTCCAGCTCACCGCCCCATCCGCGGGCAACACGAGCTCTCCGGTCTCGGCTGCCCGCCCGAAGAACCGCACTGCACTGGCAGCGTAGAACCCGTTGCGGAGCGAGGTGAACGGAACACCGCAGGCCTGCAGTACTTCCTCGTCGGTGGCGTGGTCGCGACAGGGCTCGAACCGCGAGTCCGGGCTGGCACCCATATGGCTGGTGTAGAGGACGCGGCGTGCGCCTGCAGCGGCGGCTGCTTCGATGGCAGCCCGGTGCTGTCGGATGGCCTCCGCGCCGAGCTTGTCGACCGAGACGAGGAGCACCTGGCTGGCGCCCTCGAAAGCGTGGGACAGGCTGCCCGGGTCGGTGAAGCTGCCCTGTCGCACCCGTACTCCGCGGTCGGCCAAGTCCTGCGCCTTTCGCGGGTCGCGGACGCTCACACCCACCTGGTCGGCGGGCACTCGCGTCAGCAGACTCTCGACAATCCGACGGCCCAGCTGCCCGGTGGCTCCGGTCACGATGATCATGCCTTTACTCCTTGATTCCAACGGAAACGATAATACGTTAACAGTGATACTTCCGCTGGAAACAGTCAAGCGATATCGTTAATTCATGACATCGCCCACGCCACACAGGAACGACGCCACCGTCGGACCCGACGGCACGGCGTCGACTCGCGAACAACACCGGCAACGCGTCATCGAAGCCGCCGCCGACCTGCTGGAGCGCGCGGGTCGCGATGCGGTGACAACTCGCGCAGTCGCCGACCTGGCAGGGTTGCAGCCACCGGCGATCTACCGGCTGTTCGGTGACAAGGACGGGCTGCTGGAAGCGGTGGCGGAGTACGGTTTCGCGAAATTCGTCGCCGGCAAACACGTCGACCCCGACCCCGTGGATCCCATCGAAGACCTTCGGGCCGGGTGGGACCTTGCGGTCGAGTTCGGTCTGTCCAACCCCGCGCTCTACACCCTCATGTACAGCGAACCTGCCGGCACCGAGTCGGCCGCATTCCGGGCCGGACTGGAAATTCTGCGCGGACGGGTCCGTCGCCTCGCCGCGGGTGGCTGGTTGCGTGTCGACGAACAACTTGCGGCCGGGATCATTCACGCCACCGGCCGGGGTGCGGTCCTGACCTGGCTGTCCTTCCCGGAAGCCAACCGTGACCCGGCCCTGCTCACCGCACTCCGAGAGGCCATGGTCACCGCGGTCACCAACGAACGCCCGGCCATCCAAGACACCGGCGCGGCCGGCGCGGCCCGCGCCCTCCGCGCCAACCTTCCCGAGGAAACAACGCTCACCACCGCCGAACAACACCTCCTCCGAGAGTGGCTCGACCGTCTCGCAGGTGAACACTGACCCCTCGACGCGCCGGCAGGCCGCCCCGGAAGGCTGGTGACAACCAGCGCCTGCATGTGACAAATAGAACCTGTCGGCACAGCAGCCCACCCTTTGCGACCGACTAGTTTGTGGATTCATCGAAAGTGTGTTCGATGATTGGCGGCCCGTGTACCAGGTCGAAGGCCGAATCGTCGCCGAGCCGGGACGGCTGTACCGGACCCGTGCGGGCTGGGTTGAGCCCGCCTCGGTTGCCTGCCCGCGCGTCATCTAGCCCCGCGAGCCCTACGTCAGTGGTTGTCAGCGCTGTTGCTCTCGGCCCTGATCTGACGCATCGGCGGTGTGGCGGCGCCACCACCTGGCCGTTGCAGCAGATCGTCGGTGTCGTGGCGTGGACCAACCGCCGCAGGAACGGCACCACACCCATACCCCGGGTGCGCACCTCGCGCAGCGCCACAGTGTCAGTAGTCGAGGCGGCCAGCCGGAGGGTTTCCGTCTGGCCAAGGCTGTCGCCCACTCGGCGACAGATTCCATTCGTTGGCATCAACGAGTGGCACAGCGGCGAACTGGGCGACAATCCTCCCTGCCGCAAAATAGGGTTCCAGTAGAGCTTCATCCCCGGACAGGAGCCCTGCATCTTCAAAGAAGTCGGCGCAGGCACTCGCGGTATCGATGAAAAGCTTGGGTAGCTGGTAGAGCGCGAAGCTGGCCCGGTATTCGCGAAACTCCGGTTTCAGTGCGCCTAACTTCCCGTGAGGATCACCCCAGAAATGGCGAAGCACTTCGCCCATCGAGAAGTGCAGGGCACGGCTCGCGGCGGCGTGCAGGTAGTCGTACAGATCCTCGTGTCCACTCTGCTTCGCAACCCAACTGGCACTTGGCAACACGCCGCGTTGCCAGCCGTACTGCTTGCGGAACCCCTGCAGCACACCCTCCAAGAGAGTCTGCTGCTTCTTCTGGGCATCCCGGAATGCCACCGGATACCAAAGCTCCTGCATCACCGCGTCGCCGACATAGACACGCTGGGCCATTAGAGACCGAATGCCGTCGGAGCGTCCCATAGCAGTGAGAAGTTCCTGCGCGTGCTGCTGTGGTAGGTCTTTTACCCACAGCATCCACAGCAACTCATCGAGCGCTGGCCGGACGAACCCGACAGCCAAATGCCCGAGCCCAGCCTTGGCCAGCACCACGGTGGCGTCGAGGGCTTCGAGTTGACGTCGAAGAATGTAGTTGACCGCCATCCGGCGAACATCGGTCAAGGCCGTCTCCCAGCTCAGGTCCCCAATAACGATGACCTGCTTCCCAGCAGCGATCCACGCTTCGACAGCTAGCAACCGCGCTTCGACGTCACCGTCCTCGAACACAGCCATAGAGCCAGCATGTACCCAATGACGTGCTCGTACGGAATTTGCCCCCGAAGGAATCGCCAGACTCGCGTGTATCGATCCGAATCCCACCAGGCACAGGCCGAGTCGGCTTCACCTGAATCCGGTAGACCGCGAACCCGCATCGTCTGCACCCTGTGCCCATACCGGAGGGAACAGACAGCGCCCCGTGCGCCGGACCGCGCGAGCGTCAGCTCGCGAAGAACGGCGCGCGACACCGTCGCACCACGCACACACCGTGAGCCGCCCAGCACACAGGAATCAGCAACTAGGCCGCGAATCTGTAGACCGCAGGAAAGGTGCGGCCTCAGGATCTACGACGAATACGGCGTGTCCCGCCCCTGGAACGGCTGCGCAATGCCTGGCGGTGCGCCAGCCCGGAGGACATCGAGCATTTCGGGGAGTCTCCGGCATTGCCGCGTCATATCGAAGGTGACATCGAATTCGCCATGCCTCGAGTCCGAGCCCTGGCCGGTCACCTGCTCCACATCGGCGGCGAGAAGCGCTCGACGGCGAATCGATGCGGATCGGCCGTTACCGCACATATTGGCCAATATATGCGGCAACGGTCATCAAGTTCGGTATCGACGCCGACTTCAGCTCGACGCGGCCTACCGTCCGCCTTCGTCCTCGATGCGCTGCCGGATCGCCTGTACCGTACGGTCTTTCGGGATGCGCTCGGGCCAGAAGATCACCGCGAACACCACGGTCAGGGGCAGGCCGAACACGATCACCCACCCGAGCATGATCCACATGTCGGCACTCATCGGCGCACTCCGTCGATGAGCGACCAGCGGGCGAAAGTCTCACGCGGGCAGGCGCATTCGATGTCGCACGCACCCATCAGTCGATTCAGTGTCGCCGCGTCGATATGGCCGGAACTCGGGAGCAACACCACGTCGGTACCTGATGCCTCAGCCTGTTCGGCCAGACTCAGTACCGAGCCCGTGTCGGCCCAGCGCAGCACGTATCCCAACCGGCGCGCCAAGCGGCGCACTTGAGCCGAGTCCCATTCGGGTACCGGCGAACACGGGTCCATCCAGCCGAGCGCATCCATGCCGCAACCCTCCTGTCGTTGGCAAGCTCCCACCGCCGAGGACTTCGCATCACCCGGCGGCGGGGCTGAAAAAGACGCTAGGCGTGCGACTTTGGGGAATGGAGTACTTCGACGGCTACAACCGTCTACAGCCGGACTACGCACGTTAGGCTGGTCTTATGGATGAGTCGGACGCCGTTACCGGTGCCCGGCTGCGCGCTGCGCGCGAGGCGGCGAGGCTCAGCCTGTCCGCGCTGGCGGCGCGAACTCACTACTCCAAGGCATTGCTCGGCCTGTTGGAGACCGGGCAGCGCCAGATCCGACCGGAACACGTCCGCGCTTACTCCGATGCCTTGGGCATCGGCTCATCGCTGTTCAACGAACCAGCCGATGGTGAGCAGGCAGCGGCGGAATGGATTCATCGGGTTGCCGCGTCGGACCTCGGTGGAGACACTTTGGACCGCCTGGAGCTGGCGGTGGACGACTTGGCGGCGGGATACCCGATGACTCCGCCGGGCGAACTGCTCATGCGCATACGGCAACATCTCGGCTATGCCGGACGCCTGATGGACAGCCGCAAGACCCTGACCCAACACCGCCGGTTGCTGGTCGCGGTCGGCTGGCTGTCGCTGCTGGGCAGCACCTGCCACATCGACTTGGGCGAAATCTCCGCCGCAGCGGCGCGCGGACACCTGGCCTGGAAGCTCGCGGACGAAGCGGGACACCGTGAGATCGCGGCATGGTGCCTGGAAACACGGGCATGGCAGCAACTGACCGGCGGTGAGTTCACGGCAGCGGCCGAGTTAGCGCGCGCCGCGCAGTCCCTTGCCCCGGAAGACAGTTCGGCGTTCATCCAGGCGACTGCTCAGGAGGGCCGTGCTCTGGCGCGGCTCGGGGACAGCAAAGGCACCTACGGGGCGCTGCGCAAGGTCGCCAGGATGGTATCCGGGCTGAGCACGCCTGATCGACCCGAACACCATTTCCGCTACGACCCAGCGAAATCGGATGCCTATGTGGCCACCACGCTGGCGTGGCTCGGTGATCCGGCGGCGGAGTCCTACGCCCGGCACGTACTCGCCGATTTGGCGGGGGCCGCATCCGCCCGCCCGCGTCGCATCGCGATGGCGAACCTTGACCTGGGTCTGGCGCTGGTCGCCGCCGACAAGCCTGATGAGGCGGCGGACGTGGCGCTGGCCGTGGTCACCTCGGGCAACCTGGTGCCCTCCCACTACTGGCGCGTATCCGAGGTGGTCTCCGGTATCGAACACCGGGATGTCGCGGACGCGGCCATGGTGCGTGAAGCGTTCCGCGACACCTACGCCGTGTAGCAACCACAGATTCGCACAGGTCAGAGGCGTGATCGGCGCACCCCCGAACTTGCCAAGACCTTGCCAAGACAGGCAGATACGGGTCGGACACAGCGGTACTGGCTGGACGTTCTCATGCCTCTGACCTCGACGGGATGGACCGGGCGGTACCTGCTGGACGATGTGGCGCGCTTTTACACACCAGCGGTCGGGGTTCGAACCCCTCTGCGCCCACCGAAGAACTACCAGCTAGATACCAGTTTCGTTATCGCAACACATCTGCTCCACGGTCATTTCATGGAGCAAACGTGGAGCAGGCACGGTTTGCGGGACCAAGAAGGGGAGCTAGATGGCGGACGCAGTCAACCCAGCCACCGCCCTCTACCAAATCCTTGACCGCGTCATCAACTCCCAAGCCACCTCCGTTGCCAAAGGGCTGGGAGTCTGTCCTCGGGGCAAACGTAGGCACTGCTGGGTTCGCGCTTCGCCACAGTGAAGTCGTAGGTCTGTTGAGCGCTGTCCATCAGCGCCTACTGAGGTTGCCTGCAGGCGACGGCGATCGCGAGCGGCACTTGCGCTATCTGCCAGCCTGGTACGACGCGATTGTCTGCCGAAACGGCTGGAACAGCTCGACCTTCCCCCGCCGCGAACCTAATCCCCTCTGAGACCCTGGACCACCTTGGCAGTTTGGGGTCCTTGTTCAGGATGATGGCGGCTTTCGTTGTGCGTCAGGCAGAGAGCAGATCCACCCTGCTGACTCGTACCTCATACTGCTCTTCACGGAGGGCGCCCTCCGCCTTCTCTTCCCAATCGGCCAGGCCACCGCTATGTCGGTGCTGTCCAGGGAGATGAGTGCCGCAGAGGCCGCGCGGCGGCGCGGGATGAGTACGGCATCGGTGGGTAGGTGGAAGCAGACTTTCCTGGATGCCGGGACCAAGGCCCTCGATGAAGATTCCCTCCGGTCCGGCCGGGGCGCAGGGCACGCCGGAGCAGCGGCGGTTGCGGATGGCACGAGACCGACGACCTACCTCAACGCGCCCTTGCTGACGTTCCCCGTCATTTGCATCATATGTTTGGCTTTGGAACGTTTTGGTGGGGTGGTTCCTGCGCCCGCGGAATGATCACGCAGGCCCTACTGCAGGCGTAGGATGAGCGCATGGATTTCGCGGTTCGGGCTGGGTGATGAAGAGCCTCCCGGGAAATCCTATAATGGGGGGTGCCATTGAAAATGGTTGGCATCACTATCGCATGCGGGTCGCTCGGGCTGACCAGTAGCCTTTACTCTCCGGTGACACTGTCGCCGGGGCGGCGGGAAAGTAAATGGAATTTGGACGCGATCATTCGTATGTCCATTTTCCGCAAATACATGAGAAATTCCTCTAAAGAAGCGAGTGAACTTCACATGTCCGAGAACAGCAAACACAGGTGGTGGGTTGTTGGCGTCGCGGTCCCTCTCCTGGCCGCCGCGATCGGCGCTATTGTCGTTTTGTGGCCCAAGCCTGATCCGACAGCTGTACCGAGCTCAACGTCATCGAACGCGCTACGGACCACGATCCCGCTTCCGGCCGCTGACCCGATACCGGACTGCAAGTGCTTCAATTACAATCCTGAATGGCCGGGTCTTGCTCGAGGCTGCTACAGCGGTTCGATGAGTGCATGTGACCGGCTGTGGAACCAGACCGCGTATGCGGCCACCCCGGCGCCTGTGGCACACAACTACGGGCTCAGTTGCGGCGGGCGACGGTCTCTCGACAAGGGGCAAGGATATACGTATTCGTCTTGTGCCGAGCGGTTCCCAGGCCATGCTTGAGTGGAGCCGCTTCACAAAGGGCAGAGTGAGAAGGCTATGGCCAGTTGGCCTTCCGCAACATCCCAGGCAAAACCGAAATCTTACGGACCTGTCGTACGTGTCCAACTCGTTGGTTGCATAGGGCTGACACCAGACGTCTAATGATAGTTAACTGATAGTTTGCTTCCAAGGGGTGGTTGGAATGCTATTGCACAGTCGCTGTTGGGGGGTGATCGCCTCAACCCTGATGGTCGGGGCGTCCATTACCGGTTCACCGGGTGGCGTCGCACAACCGCCGGAGCCGACAACGCTCGCCGGAATTCTCGCTCGAGTGGAAGCGCGCGGCAATCCAGCAGAGGGCTCCGCACTGGACGCTGCGCAGCAGTGGGTCGCGCGTTATGGGGACATAGACCTGCCACTGACCAACGTAAATCGCGCAATAGAGTACGCCGGGACCTGGCCACCGGAGTGTGTGAATCCGGTGGCAGCATTCGAGATCAACGCGCAGCCTTCCGGACCGGATATCGCCGCCATGATCTACAACGGCCCATGGCGTTTTTCGTGGGAGCCGGTGCCCGACCCGCCTGGTGTACTTTCCCCGTTCTCAGGAGTTCGGTTTATCTTCGTCAACATCGAACAGCAATTTATTGGCGAGGTTCCGTGGGAGTGGACCGGAACGCGGACAATACCGGCTATTCCGTTGGATCGGGCCTTCCAAGGGAACTTTCCGATTCGATTCAGTCAACTCACTGAGTTCGGTGGTGGGACGGTCGTCGGCCTCTTTGTCGGGCAAGACATCCCGACTAATGGGCCCCAGTGTCCCCCGTACAGCAGAGCGGTTGTCGCAAACGGGGACTCCACAGGCTGCTCGCACTTCTTGTGCCCGAGTGGCTACCCCTACAACCGCTACCCGCCTCCCTACGGCTGACCGCGACCACAGCCTATGCACTTGGGGTGAGGCGGGTTTCACCGCTGCTGGCTGCGCCACTTGAGGTAACCCTGTTGCGGATTTGGACGCACCGAAACCCTCCTCCAGGGCACACCGCTGACTGCCGCCGCCCTGCCGAACCTCCGGCAGCTGCCGCCCTGCTCGATGAGCTGGACATGCGTGAGGATGCCCGCCCGGCGTACCGTCGAGTTTGTGAGCAGTGGCGCCTTGCCGGCGGCAGCGGTGAAGGGCTCGGACCCGTGGGCCCGGGTGTTCGCGGCGCTGTATGACCCTCTGCTGTGGGTGGGCGAGAGGGCGGGTATGGGCGCTCGCCGACGGGATTTGCTCCGCCATGCGAGGGGGCGGACTGTCGAGCTCGGCAGTGGCACCGGTCTTAACCTGGAGTACTACCCTGACGGTCTCGACGAGCTGATCCTCACCGAACCGGAGCCCGCGATGCGTGCGCGGTTGGCGCGGAGACTGCTTCGCAGTCGACGTCGAGCGCGTGTGCTCGACGCATCGGCGGAACAACTGCCGTTCGCGGATGAAACCGTGGATACGGTCGTCTCAACTCTCGTGTTATGCACCGTCGACGACCCTGATCCGGTGTTGCGGGAGATCGAGCGCGTGTTGCGCCCCCGCGGGCAGCTGCTGTTTCTCGAGCACGTACGTTCTGAGTCGCGGCGACTTGCCTATTGGCAGGACCGCCTCGCTGGCCCGTGGCGCCGGTTCGCGGAGGGCTGCCACTGCAACCGCGCCACTCTCGAGCTGATCCGGGCGTGCGGGCTGGAGCTCGAAGACGTACAGGAAGCGTCGTGGCGCGGAGAGCCCCCGATTGTTCGACCGCTGATCCAGGGTGTGGCCACCAAAAGCGGTAAGTGACTGAAGCTGCGGCTCACTCGGCCGCGTACCGGCGTGCTGCCTCAACGGGCCTGTCGGTGGTACCAACCGCATGAGACAGCACAACTAACCGAGCACGCCTACGCTCCCCCACTGGCTATCAGCCAGGCTCGCGTAACGCTGCGTCGTCCGCAGCGACGCGTGCCCAAGCAGTTTTTGAACCTGCTGGATCGGCACCCACGCGCGTACGAGGCGGCCCGCGTAGGTGTGCCGTAGATCGTGAGGCCGGACCTTTCCCAGTCGCCGGGTGAACTCGGCGGCTGGGAAGTCGGCGATGCCGGAGCTGAAACGGCCGATTCGTGTCCGCACCGGCCATGAACAGGGCAAACTGTCCGGTGGACTCTCGCGGTCTCACGGTAGGGCTGACCATAGGCAGTATTCCGGAGCTAGGAGGACGCGATGACTAGTTTTGCAAGCCAGCAGTGCATCTCCCAGATGTCGGAGACGAACCCGCGGGCGCAGCTGTTCGTTGATGGAGGCGCCGCATACGCCTATTTGATGTACCGGGATATCCAAGACGGCCGGTACGACCGCATCCCTACGCCGCCGGGCAACGATCATCTGGTGTTGCATGTCGAGAAGGGGCTGCGGGTGACGATGTTCTCCGAGCCCGTGTTCACCGGAGCCAAGACCGTAGTGGCAGCGGATCAGGGCAGGCGCGTCAGGCAGTTGGTCGACCGCGCGGTGGTGAAATCAGCGATCGTCGAATCGGTCTGACGCAGACCATCGCCGCAGCCGCTCGAAGTCTTCTCATGGACTGTCGAGGAATTAATCATCTACCGAACACGGGACTGCCGCAGATCTTCATAGCGCGATGCGCGCGCCGACCGCGGTCAAGGTGAGGATGGCTCGGGGTGCGGTGACGAGATCGCCTGCTTTGGCGATGGTGCTGAGAAAGACCGTCCCGGTGCCGAGCACGAACAGCACAGCGGTCACGATCAGGTAGCTGATTTCCGGACATGCGTCGATCCACCCCGGCGGGCCGAGGGGGTACGCAATTGTGCGGGGCTGCATGCCAGTGGCGTGTGAGGGCAGTGCAAGAGCCCGCTGTAAAGGTCGATGGCATGACGTGGCATAGCGGCCAGCAGGCCGAGGGGAAAACAATTCTGGTTACCGGCGCTAACGCTGGCATCGGGTATTTCACCGCCGAGCAACTGGCGGCCAAGGGTGCCACCGTGGTGCTGGGCTGCCGTGACACCGCCAAGGGCGACCTCGCGGTGCGCGCGATCCGGGCACAGGTTCCCGGCGCACGACTGCGATGCGTGCGCTTGGATCTGGCGGATCTGTCCTCCCTGCCTGCGACAGCGGACGCCCTCGATGCCGATAGCCTGGACGCGGTCGTGCTCAATGCCGGAGTGCTGCTGTCGGGTCGCGATCGCCGCGTGAGTGCTCAGGGGCACGAATTGATGTTCGCGACAAACCATCTCGGGCACTTCGCGCTAATCGCTCATCTTGCGCCGATGCTGACGGCCGCCGCGAACAGTCGGGTGATCACGGTGGGCAGCTTCGCCGCGCGGTCGGAGCGGCTGGATCTCACCGATCTGCAGTCCGAGTACGACTACCGGCCCAAGCGCAGCTATGGGCGATCGAAACTGGCCCAGATGCTATTCGGTTTCGAACTGGATCGTCGTCTGCGCGCACGCGGTGCCGGCACCGCCAGCATTGTCGTCCATCCCGGCGGTGCCCTGGACTCGCTGACCCCGTCGCGGCCACCGTTGTTCGTGCGCACCACCACCCAGCGCCTGCGCGGGCTGCCCGCAGGTGTTGTACTGCACGGCAAACACGCGGGGGCCGAAAGCATTGTCCGAGCCGTTCTGGACGCCGAGATCACCGGCGGGCAACTATGGGGGCCAAGGGTTTTCGGTCTCCGCGGACAACCGCATCGGGAAACACCCCACGCGCATATGACCGACCTCGACACCGCCACCGGAGTGTGGGCCGCCAGCTCGGCACTCACCGGCGTCGATCCGCTCGACTGTCCGTCTACGCCGGCCCGACCATGACCCGCCCTGTTTCAACTCCAAATACCCCGAATCGTCATGACGGGCGCCTCGGAATGCCACACAGCTCGCGGTTCGAAACCGGCGACTGTGCACGTTCGAACGAGCGCACCATAATGCCGCTACCCGAGCGAACGACTGACGCTTGGGGGTGTGCGCGGTGGTCTCTGATGTGCCTGCTGCGGCCGATCAGGTTCTGCGCGAGATGACCATGATGTATTCGCAGGGAGCGTTCGTTCGGTTGGCGAAGCCGTGGTCCGCGTCGGCCTGGAAGAACAGGGAGTCGCCTGTGTTCAGGGTCTCGCTGATCCCGCCGATCGCGACGGTGAGAGTGCCTTCGAGCACCACGAGTTGTTTCTCCGTACCCGGCGGATACGCGGGCAGCAGCCCGGTAGAGACCTGTGCGGGGAGGTAGTGGACGACCATCTCGGCTCCTCCCGCGCCCGGGGCCGCTGACACCATGTGCCGCTCGAAGCCGGTTTCCGGGTCACGGAAAACGGGGCGATCGTTCTTGCGCATGACAACGGCCACACCAGACGCGGCAGCAGCTGCCCCACCGATCAGGTCCGACAGCGACGCGTCGAGCGCGTGGGCGATCCTAGACGCGACGCCGATCGTCGGGCTCTTCTCACCGCGTTCGACCTTGGACAGCATCGCCCGGCTGACCGACGACTGTGTGGACAGCTGTTCCAGCGTCAGACCCGCCTCCTCGCGGCGTCGCCGCACGTTACCGCCGAACGCGCCGGCCAGGTCGTCACTGTGCTGCGGTTCGGCCGTGTTTTCGTCTTGCTCGACCACCCGTGCTCCTCGATCGATGAGTACCTCGCTGCCCACAGTGTAGATTTCTTCTAAAGAAGATATAGTCTTCTATCGGAGACACGCGATATGCGCCCAACACGACGGAGGTTCCATGCGTTTGATCTCGAGTGGCCAGCACCATGCCACGTTCGAATTCGGCGATCTGCAGGTGATCTCGTTGCGAGACGGGTACATCGACATGCCGCCGACACGGCTCCGCGACGAGGATGGGCGCACGCTCGAGGAGCTGCCAGCCGCCGTGCCGCTGGCCGGTGACAACTTGCGGCTGTCGGTCAATGCCTTCTTCGTCACCGACGGCACGCGGTCGGTTCTCATTGACACCGGCGCGTCCAACGCATGGCACGACCCCACCATGGGATTGATCTACGACGCGCTCGACGAAGCGGGAATCGACCGCGCGCATGTCACCGATGTGGCCATCACCCACAAGCACGAAGACCATGTGAGCGGCCTGATCGCGCCGGACGGTTCAGAGGCGTTCACCGAACTTGAGCGCGTGTGGATCGGCGCGGGCGACACCTCGGTGTTCACGGGGCGGCTCGAGCCGATCCGCGACCGGGTCGTACCCGTGTCCGAGACGGTCGCGATCAACGACTGGACCACCGCGATCCCGACGCCGGGCCACACACCCGGTCACACCGTCTACCACGTCAGGAGCGGCACCGGTCACCTTCTCGCGTGGGGCGACACCGTTCACGTTCCCACGCTCCAATTCGATCAGCCGAACGTGTCCTGGGAGCTCGACGGCAACCAGTCCCAGGCCCGCGCCGCGCGAGCGGCCCTCCTCGAACAACTGACCCAACCACACCACTTCGTAGCCGGCGCCCACCTCGACTCACCCGGCATCGCCCGCGTAACCCCCTCCGGCGACGGCTACGCGCTGGAATACCTCGCACCACCGATCGGCTGATCGAGCCTGTCGGCTCCGAGCCGCGCTCGCGATGGCGGCCAAGGGGGCAAGCTCGTCCGGAACGTGGTCGAGCCGATCAGGCGCTGTCCGGGCGCGTAGAAGTTGATCAAGGTCGAGGGTTAAATTAGCCGGAGGCCTTGTTGAGGAAGATCTGCTCGCAGCCGGCCGCGGTGAGCGCGTCGCGTTGCCCGTCAGGGTTCTGGTCGGTGGTCGATACACGCCCGTAGTCGATTCTCATGCCGGAATGCATCGAAACCCGACAGGTTGACTTTCGGTGCGCGCGGCATGCTTTACAGGCCCGGCCTACGGAAACGTCATGCCGCCGTGGCTGTCTCGCGAACGTCCGTTCGCGAGACAGGTGATGGTTGCCCAGTGCCGAGCTCAGTTAATGGGCGCGGTGGGCATGTTCCGGAGCGATGATGCGTGGGTGGTCGAATCGGGAGTTGTCGATGACGATGTCGGCTCGTGCCCACGGCCGCGAACACTTGAAGTACAGGCGCTGTCCGTCGACGTATCGACGCATCGTCTCGTGCTCTGGGTCCGGGTGAGTGCCATCGCGTTCGGCCATCCGCTGGGCCGTCACCTCGAATGGCACGTCCAGAAAAACCGACACATCCCAGATGTCGACGAGTTCGTCTCGATGTAGGAACAGTCCCTCGACCACGACCACCGCTTTGCGCGGCGCGAGACAAGCCGCCCGACGGACGATGGTGTCGGAGCCGGGATCGTAGGAAGCGGTGCGATACCAACCATCACCGCCGGACCGCAGTGGGTCGAGTGCGTCACGACGTAGTGCGCGGTAGTTGTAGGAATCGAGCCAGAAACCCTGTGGTGATCGTCGGCCCCGTGCATGCCGGACCACGGACGGGTTCAGGAAATCATCGGCATGCAGCACGATCACGGGTCGAGTGTGAAGCCGCTTCACGAGTTCGGTGGTGAATGTGGTCTTCCCGCTGCCATCGACGCCATCAACAGCGACGAGGGCACGCTCGAGCGCAACCCCTTTCAATATCCGTGCGGCGATCGTCTGGAAAACATCGACCATCGAACAAGTATTGCCGTACAGGCGCGCTCTGTCGGTGGCACACTCGACGACCGCGAGTAGACAACCGACGAGCAGTGTCGAAGCGTTCAGTAGACACTGGACACCGGTGCCCTGCGAGTGAATCAGTGATTTGAGGCTCGACACAGCTCCTCACCATCCGTGCCATCGGGAACGCGAAAACACCGCCATCTTCGACTGCAAGTCACACGGAAACCCGCGCCGGGGATTTACGTCGAAAAAGCCTGGGATGCAGCTATTTTCGACATCGTGGATCGGCTACGGGCGGGGTCCGACCGCCGACCAGAACCCCGCCCCCTTGCGTCGGCTCTCGAAACCGGCGGTTCCGTCGCGTCATCCCTCGCCGCCCAACTACCGTCCGGCGAGCTCGGCGACGACCGGAGCGAACCTTTCGGCGAAGTCGGCGCCGAAGATGAAATAGGAGAAGCCGATCTCCTCCCGTCGCCGCTGGATTTCCTCGGCGGCGGCGGCCGGGTCGTCCGGAAGTACGGTCAGCGCGTCCGCCGCGCGCAGCGCGGCAGGGTCGGTGTCGGGGGGCGCCATGTGCGGCGCGACAGTGTCGCCGATGACCGGCACGGCGAGCGCGAGCTCGATGTCCGGAACGGCGCGGAAGTCGTGTGCCAGCCGCGCGACTTCGGTCCGAGGCTGATCCCCCAACGCGAATGTGACCGTGTCCGCGACCTCGGCCGCCAACGCCCGGGCCTTCGGACCGAGTACGGCCATCGCCACCGGCGTGTGCATGTCGGGGCCATCGAGATCGCGCAGCGCCCTGACGGTCTCACCTATCTGTGCCAGCCGCTCGTGCGGCGGGACGACGGGCAGTCCCTTGTCGCGGAGCTCGTCCTCAATTCCTGGCCTGCCGGTGCCGATGCCCATCTCGAAGCGACCGTCGGTCAGTAGCGACAGTGAGTGCGCTTCCCACGCCGTCATCCAGGCCGGGCGTAGCGGAGAGGCATACACCCAGGTGCCCACGCGCAGGTCGGTACGGGCCGCGACGGTGGCCAGCATGGGGCCAGGCGCCGGTTGTGTGAGAGGGAAGTCGGGCACCAGCAGCGTCGAGTAGCCGCTGTCGGCGATGCGGCGCACACGGTCCAGCCACGTCGGCAGGTCAGTTCTGAGCGGGGCCACGACCCCGAATCGAAACGGTCTCGTCATGCCTGAATTCCTCTCTGTGGTCGGCGAGATCACTTGCCAGCCACCTTTGGGGTAGGCCCATGATCATCTCCTTCGGTACATCCAGAGATATCGACGACGGATCAACCCGAAATTCATCGGTGCAGCCGAGATCGTGTCCACGCTCCGGCGAACGGCTCTGAACTCGGCATTTTGGTGCGTTGACCCTCTCGAGCTCAGTGGCACACGCCGACTAAACGAGCCATTAGTCCTGTTGAAGAGGACTCCGAACATAGCTGAAGAGGACTCCCAGCATCGACAGTCCCGGCCCACTGATCAACAAATGTGTCGAAACGGTTGGTGTTCAACAAGTCCTGTCGGGCCTTTCTCGTACAGTCGCGCCCATGACCGACACCTCCGGCGCGGCATCGGCGCTCGCCCTCGAAGGTGATGCCCTCGGTCCGATCGGAGGCGGCGGCGCACTCGTCGGCTACGCGCGGGACCGGGCAGCTGCTCGACTGCCAGCTACATGCGCTGACGGCCGCCGGATGCCAGAAAATCTTCGCGGACAAGAAATTCGGCAAGAACGCCGAGCGCGAAGAACTGTGGTGTTGCCTCGAGTACCTGCGCCCCGGCGACACCCTCGTGGCGCCCGCCCTGGACCGCCTCGGCAGATCCTGCAAGGCGCCATCGCGATCGTCGCCAGTCTGTAAGCGCGGCATCGGATTCCGGTCTCTGGACGAAGCGCTCGACACCACCACCCGGCGGCCGGTTGGTCTCCGTGTGTTCGCCGCGCTGGGCGTAGTTCATCCGCGAGCCGATCGTCGACGGCACCGACGAGGGCCTGGTCGCCGCCCGAGCCGGGCAACGCCTCCGCCGGCCACCGAACAGATCCGCCAGGCCCGTGCTATCCCCCCGCCCGGAGGAGGCGGTGTCCTCGGTTACGCGGCTGGTCGGTGTCTCGCGGCACCCCCTACAAGCACATCTCTGCCTCGACCAACGTTTGCCATGCCGCTGCCTTACGCGCGCAGTTGGCCACCCTGCAACACCGGTGCCGTTGCATGGTGAGCTGTGCCTCCAGCACACCAAGTGGCTCGTCCGGTGCGTCATGCGGAAACCCGACCGGCCAGTACGCGGCGGTGTTCATCTCACTCAGCTCCCTGCTCACACGATGCAATCTCTTGACGGACTGCCCTTCGAGTACCCGTCCTGGCCACGGCCACACCACGGCGACGACCGCGACCATGACTCCCCGCACCGCAGCCAAGCCGACCGCGAATGCCTGCCACCCCTGCATACCGGTCACCGAATCTCGGTGTCCGACACGGCGATCGGCAGTCCCCTGTCCGGAAACGCTTTCATGAGCTCCCGAGTATTGGCCCACTTCGCAAGCATCCTGACCGACGGACGGCTGATCTACTTCGCAGACTTGGGCCTCGCCGACTTCGATCTTTCCGCCGAGGAGACTGACTTCTTCCGGAATCACAGCGCATACGACCACTGCTACATCGCAAGTCACCTGCTCCGTCACATTCTCCTCGGTAAACGGCGTGACAGAACGAAATACAAAGCGTTCTTGCGTGATTGGGGCGAAGAACCACCGATGTCACGCCCGAGTTCGCCGCGATCATCATGTACGGGCCAGCATGATTCTGAACAACTTCCACCGCGATCTGCTCCGGAGTAAGCGGACCCCCTTCCCGGAACTCGAGCTAGCCGGTCACCCGGAAACCGTTGGTCGTGAGCCACTGGCAGATCTACTGAGACATGTTCTGCCACAACGACGAATCGGATTACCGATGACTTGTCGAGTACTGGGTCCGTACGACGCCGACATACAGGATCTCTGGAACCCGGAATTACGCGGAACGGTGGTTCAGCCGACCGAGAGTTTCACCACCGGATTGGAGCCCAGGTCGGTGACGTATACGTTGCCCGCCGTATCGACCGCGACACCCTGGGGATTCTTCAGGCCGGTGAACGGCAGCGGGGTCGGCGTCGACGCGCCCGCCGCCAACCTCACCACCCATTTGCTGCCCCAGTCGACGACGTACAAGTCGCCCGCCGGGTCGACCGTCATACCCTGGGGATCTTTGAGCCCAGTGACCGGCAACGTGGTCGGCGCCGACGCGCCCGCCGACAACCTCAGCACCCGCTCGGTACTCAATTCGGTGACGTACACGTTGCCCGCAGCGTCGACCGCCACACCCTGGGGATCTTGGAGCCCCGTGAACGGCAGGGTCGTCGGCGCCGACGCGCCCGCCGCCAATTTCACCACCCGATCATTACCCCGGTCACCGACGTACACGTCTCCCGCCGTGTCTACCGCCACACCCTGGGGATCTTTGAGCCCGGTGAACGGCAGCGGGGTCGGCGTCGACGCGCCCGCCGCCAATTTCACCACCCGATCGTTACTCGTGTCGGTGACATAAATGTTGCCCGCAGCGTCGACCGCCACACCCTGGGGGTTATTCAGGCCGGTGAACGGCAGCAGGGTCGACGTCGACGCGCCCGCCGCCAATTTCACCACCCGATCGCTACCCATGTCGGTGACGTATACGTTGCCCGCCGTGTCGACCGCCACATCGGTGGGCAGGCTGACGTCGGTGAACGGCAGCGCAGTCTGTGACAAGAACCCCGGGCCGATAGGTGTGGGCGAGTTGCCACCGCCGCCGGATTCCCCTTGGACACCGATGAAGACAGCTACGGCGGCCACCACCGTAACCGCGACCGCGGCGGCGAGCAGCCCGGCGGTCTTGGGCGACAATCTGATTCGCTGCGTAAGGCGCGCAGCCGCGCCCCCGGTGGTACTGACCGCGGAACCGTCTACCACGGCGCAGGCCGCCGCGGCCAGCTCGCGCACGGTCTGGTAGCGCTCGTCGGGGTTTTTGGCCATTCCCTTGGCGATGACCGCATCGAACGCAGGCGGTACCTCGGGTGTAGTGGTGCTGGGACGCGGCGGCGGGGTGTGCAGGTGATGGGCGATCACACCTTGCACCCCCGCTGCGCTCGCAAACGGCGGCCGGCCGGTCAGGCACTCATACAGCACGCATGTCAACGCGTATACGTCCACTCGGGCATCGGCCTTGATCTCCGCGCCGATCTCCTCCGGCGCCATGTAGGCGATGGTGCCGATGGTCTCGCCGATCGTGGTCAGCGTACGGTCGTCGGCGGCGTGGGCGATCCCGAAGTCGATCAGGGAGGCGAACTCATCGGCCCCTAGCAGGATGTTGGTGGGTTTGACGTCGCGGTGGACCAGCCCGGCGTCGTGGGCCGCCTGCAGCGCGCCTGCCACCTGTGCGACGATCGCCACTGCCCGCTGCGGCGACAAGGCCCCTTCTTGCGTGATCACCTTGCGCAGGTCGGTGCCCTCGATCAAGCGCATATTCAGATAGAGCCGACCGTCGATGTCGCCGAAGTCGTGGATGGGGATCACATGCGGCTCGGTCAACTGCGCTACTGCCCGGCACTCCCGGCGGAACCGCTCGCGCAGCTGCTCGTCATCGGCGAAGCGCTCGGGCAACACCTTGAGCGCCACCACCCGATTGGTCAGCGAATCATGCGCCCGCCACACCTGGCCCATGCCACCCTGACCGAGCAGCGACAGAAGCCGATAACGTCCGAACGCCTCCGCTGGCCCCCGAGTGGGGTCCCCGCCACTCAATGCCGTGTCATCCATTGCGCCGTCCCATGACCACCCGACTGGCAAACGGTGTACTTGCTTGCATTCCAACCCCCCGCCCGCGAGCGGGTGGCCCTCACTAGTTGATTTAGCCAGGCCGACAGTCGAGAGTCGGCGCTATCGTCGGCTCGCGAATTTCCCAGCCCATGCTCATGCCGGCAAGTACGCGGCCGGGCACTGCCCCGCAACCGGTGCGAGTGCGCGGATCGTGTCCAGAAATCCGCCAACAAACCTGTAGCAACTTCAGCGTACCTCTGAGCCATACGATCAACTTCGTGAATCCGGCCGTCCAACACCACTCGGAGGCCAGGCCAGATTGCATAAAGGCCGGTCCGACAGCGAACCGATTCCTATGCCCGGGTGCCGACCGGTAGGCCCCCGTCCAGCACCGATCAATATCAGGAACTCCTGGAACGTCGCGACTGAAGGACGAAACGCATCGGCCGTCCGGCAGGCGTGGCGGACGGAATGTGTTCATCGCGGCAGGATTTCGGCAGGGCGATTGCGCGCTACGTGCACATCGGTGGCCGATACCGCGAGCGGGAGAAATCGCGCCACCGCGCCCTAGGCCTACTCAGCGATTGATTCGACGCTCACGCCTTTCCATTGGGTGCGCCATCCGGCAGCTGTAGCAGGCCGCGTGCCACGAGCCCCAGCACCTGCTCGAGCGCGAAATCGATGTCGGCCCGGGTCGTGGGCAAGGGGCCGTCGACGAGCAGACCTGCCAGGCCATGGACGGCCGACCAAGCGGCGATAGCGGCCCCAGGCCTTCGGTTCGAGTCCAGCAGGCCGGCCGCCTGTGCCTCGTCGAGAACCTGATTGAGGATTTCGAATGGTTCGGTACTCTCCGGTGGCGACTCGACCTCTTCGGCGGGCTGGGAGTCCCGGCTCTTGGTGTCGGCCGGGGGGTGCGAATAGAAGGCAGTGCGAAACAATCCGGGTTCGGTCAACGCGAAGTCGATGTACGCGGTCCCCACGGCGCCGAGCCGCAAGACGGGATCGGCAGCGCTGTCCACGCCTCGACGCATCTGCGCGGCCAGTTCCTTACGCGCAGAGCGCGATACGTCCGCGAGCAGTGCCTCGCGGTCGGCGAAGTGGCGATAGGCAGCCGAGTGCGATACCCCGGCCACCCGCGCCGCCTCCCGCAGGATCACTCGGTCCGGTCCGCCCTCCCGTGCCAACGCGACGCCCGCGTCCACCAGAGCCGTTCGCAACGAACCGTGGTGGTAGGGCTTTTGCCGATTCCTGGAGGGCCCGACTGAGCTCATACGTCAAGAATCGCACATCAGTGTTGACACTGGTCACATCGGTGCCTGCGCATGGCAGTCGTGCCGATGAATCGGCTGGACCGGTTCGACAGTATGCAGGGGCCCCCAACCCGTGCACCCGCGATACTCGGGCGAGTCGGCATTGTGGCGTGCCGTGAAACCCGCCTCGGACGAACGCGCCGATGTGACATTCACGACCTTGGCCGACACCCCATCGTCGTAGCTCCGGACTGTGTCACGGCAATTCGAGATCCTGATCCATCCGAACGGTGGCCCGCCGGTATCCGCAACGCTCGGTATTGCATGCAGGTTCAGCAGGTCACAATCTCCATCAGACCCGCGAACGTGGCGATCACCGCCCACTCGCGGCGTACGCCCTTCATGTCCGCTTCTTGACGGATGCCGACCTCACAGCGGGGTAGCGGGGCCTTGTGATAGCGCGGCCACGGATAGCATCGATCTTCGTACAGATCGAGGAAACGCCGAGGGGCTTGTGTTGACTACCGACCATCTTGACCGCTGGAACGCTCACGAGGCTTCGGCGGAGGCGATGATTCCGATCATTGGCAGGCTGTACCGAGAAAAGGGGGTCACCATCCTCCTGCACAGCCGGTCGCTGGTGAACAAATCGGTGATCAGCATTCTGCGGACGCACCGGTTCGCGCGGCAGATCGAGGGTGAGGAACTGTCGATCGAGCAGACGCTGCCATTCCTCGAAGTGCTCAGCAACTTGGACCTGGGGCCGTGCAAGATCGACCTCGGCCGGTTGGTGATGGCCTATCGCACCGATGGTCGCGGGCTGTCGATTCCGGAGTTCACCGGCACGGTGCTGGCCGATGTCACCGACGGCAATAAGGCCGAGGCGCAGGGCCCACGCGACGTGGTGTTGTACGGCTTCGGGCGGATCGGTCGTCTGGTCGCTCGGCTGCTCATCGAGAAGGTCGGGTCCGGCAACGGGCTGAACCTGCGGGCCGTGGTGGTACGCAAGGGTGGCGAGGGTGATCTGGCCAAGCGGGCGTCGCTGTTGCGGCGGGATTCGGTACACGGGCAGTTCAATGGAACGATCAAGGTCGACGCCGAGAACGACACGATCATCGCGAACGGCAACGTCATCAAGTTCATCTACAGCGATGATCCGACGACGATCGACTACCCCGCGTTCGGGATCAACGAGGCGATCCTGATCGACAACACCGGCAAGTGGCGTGACCGTAACGGCCTGTCGCAGCACCTGCGGCCCGGCATCGCGAAGGTCGTGCTCACCGCGCCCGGCAAGGGCGACGTCCCGAATATCGTGCACGGCGTCAACCACCGCGACCTCGATCTGTCGGAACAGATCTACTCGTGCGCTTCGTGCACGACCAACGCGATCGTGCCACCACTCAAGGCGATGGATGACGAGTACGGCATTGTGCGCGGTCACGTGGAGACTGTGCATTCGTTCACCAACGATCAGAACCTGCTGGACAACTTCCACAAGGCCGACCGGCGCGGGCGCTCCGCCCCGTTCAACCTCGTGCTCACCGAAACCGGCGCCGCATCCGCGGTCGCGAAGGCGATGCCGGACTTCAAGGCCAAGATCACCGGCAACTCGATTCGCGTTCCTACACCGGACGTTTCGGTCGCGATCCTGAACCTGCAACTCGAGCGCGAGGTCACGAAGAGCGAAGTGCTCGAGTACCTGCGTCAGGTGTCACTGGCTGGACCATTGAGCCGCAACCTGGATTACACCGCGGCCACCGACGTGGTTTCGAGCGACTTCATCGGCTCCCGCGCGGCATCCATCGTCGACGCCAACGCCACCATTGTCGACGGCGACACCGCGATCCTTTACCTCTGGTATGACAACGAATTCGGCTATTCGTGCCAGGTAGTGCGGACGGTGCAGTACATCTCAGGCATCGAGTATCCGACCTACCCGCAGTTGGGTAAGCAAGATCGCACCGACGCCGTTCCCACACCGGCCACGGCCGCCGCACGTTAGTTCGCACGGTCGACTCCGGCCATTGCGGTTTTTTCCGCGGCGACCGACCTCGCCCGTGCACTCGAGAAGCAACTGTAGTTTGCCCAGAAAAGCTGGCGACCACGCAACGTAGGTGGCCGACTTGTTTGGGCTACACACCCGCTATCGGGGAATCGAATCCTCCTGCGTCCGAACAGCGACGGGCCTGCCCCGCCAGCAAGGTCGGCGCCATCCGCGGGCACGATGTCGAAGAAAAATGGGGTTGTTCGTCGGCATGCCAGTAGCGGTCACCTCAGGAATTCGCGGACTGCGCCGAGCCACTGGTCTGGCTGATCGATGTGCGCCATGTGGCCCGCCTCGTCGATCACCACCGGCCGTGCGGAGGGAATCAGGGCAGCCGCCTCGGTGGTGAGTGTCGCGGGGAAGATCATGTCTTGCCGGCCGTGTAGCAGTAACAACGGCACGTCGAGTTCGGCCAGTCGCCGCGCCGCGTTCTCGTATCGGGGCGAGGGCAATGTGCCTGCCACCATGGGCCGCATCCATTCGGCGGAGAACCGGATGGCCGCGAGACGCCGCAGGTAGTCGGGTAGGGCTGCTGGCCGCCAGATATTTGCCGAGGCTCCGGCGATGGCTGCTGCGCGGGTAAGGCCGGCACCGGCCAACGAGCTCTCGGACCACACTTGCGCCTCCCTGGCGCGACGCTCTTCCCGAACCTGCCATCCGGCGAAGGCGTCTGCGGGCACCGGCAGGACGCTGCTGGACGCAATGATCAGCCGTCGTACCCGGTCGGGTGCATCCAAGGCGAGACGTTGGGCGATCAGGCCGCCGTATGAGAACCCCAGCACGTCGGCTCGGGCGACACCGTATGCATCGAGCAGCGCCGTCAGATCCCCGACAACAGTGTCCGGGGTGTATTCGTCGTCTCGAAGTCCCTGGGTGGATCGGCCGCAGCCGCGCAGATCCGGCAGTATCAGCCGATGCGTCCCTGCCAACTCGACGAGCGGTTCGCGCAGATAGCTGTGATCCCAGTCCGGTCCACCGTGGATAACCAACAGTGTTCGCCGCGCCGGACCGGCGGAGTGTGCGACAAAGAGCGTCACCGCGGGATCCGCGGACACTGGCACAACCTGCTCGACAAACACTTCGCTCAGTCTTCCATCCGCTTTGCGCGTCAATGACTGATCGAGTGGCCGCATAGGCTGGCGGCACGATTCATCATGTGCAGGTGGGGTGCCCGGCGGGCAGCGAGGATCGTCAGCGAGCCTTCTACGAGGGGGTTCTCGGTTGGACAGAACTACCGAAACCACCGCTGCTGGCGGCTCGCGGTGGCTGCTGGTTCCAAGTCCCCGGGCTCAGTGGGCCCGACGGAGAGTTGCACGTGGGTGTCGAGCAGGACTTCCGCCCCGCACATAGAGCTCACCCGGCGTTCGTCGTCGATATTGACGCAACAGCCGGTGCCCTTGTGGCCGCTGGGTATCCGGTCGAGTGGGCCGATCCGGCCGAGATCCCTGGACGCCGCCGCTTTCACACGCGCGATGGCGTCGGCAACCGGCTGGAGTTCCTCTCCCCCGAAGGCCACTGAACAACCGGCGACATGTAGAAGCCACTCAGACTGCCGGACCACGAGATGATACGTCGTTCGGCATCGGGCAAGGGATTCTCCGACACGAACCGGCCCGGCTGCCTCTGGCGCCCGGTCGTGACATACACGCAGGAATGCCTCGTTCGCGAGACCCAGGTCGTCATGACGCCGACCTGGCCGGTCCGCCCATGTCGTGAGAACTCCATCGCCAAACCGTGGATGTCGTGACACGCCTCGACGTGAGCGATCACAATTTACCAAACGCGCAACTCCTTGACACGGAGCAAATGTTCGCGCTAACAATGTTTGCGTTAACATTGTTAGGAGCGTCACAGTGGCGGACGAGTATGTGGTCGGTGTCGACTTCGGGACGTTGTCCGGGCGGGCACTTGTTGTCAGGGTGCGGGACGGGGCCGAGTTCGGTAGTGCGGTAAGCGAATACCGGCATGGGGTCATCGATCGAGTGCTGCCTGTGACGGGCGCTGAGCTGCCGCCGGATTGGGCGTTGCAGGATCCCGAGGATTATCTCGACGTCTTGCGGACGGCGGTGCCGGAGGCGCTGGCCGAGGCGGGGGTCGACCCCGGCGATGTCATTGGGATCGCTACCGATTTCACGGCGTGTACGGTGCTGCCCACACTTGCCGATGGGACGCCGCTGTGTCGGGTGCCGGAGTTCGCGGGGCGTCCGCATGCCTATCCGAAGTTGTGGAAACACCATGCGGCACAAGCGCAGGCGGATCGGATCAACACCCTCGCCCATGAACGGGCCGAACCGTGGATCAATCGGTATGGCGGCAAGATCTCGGCGGAGTGGGAGTTCGCCAAGGCGCTGCAGATGTTGGAAGAGGATCCCGAAATCTATGCCAGAGCCGAGCGCTTCATCGAGGCTGCGGACTGGATTGTCTGGCAGCTGTGCGGCAGGGAGACCCGCAACGTCTGTACGGCTGGTTACAAGGGAATTCACCAGGACGGTAATTGGCCGAGCAGCGACTACCTGGCTGCGCTGAATCGGAACTTCGCCGACTTCGCTGTCGGCAAGCTGGTCCACCCGCTGTCCCCGCTCGGGGGCCGTGCCGGAGGCCTGACCGAGCGGGCAGCGGGATGGACGGGGCTGCGGCCTGGGATCGCGGTCGCGGTGGGCAACGTCGATGCGCATGTCACCGCGCCCGCTGCGCGGGCTGTCGAGAATGGGCAACTGCTCGCGGTCATGGGCACGTCCACCTGCCACGTCATGAACAGTGACCACCTCGCTGAGGTCCTTGGAATGTGCGGCGTGGTGGATGGCGGAATCATCAGTGGCAGTTGGGGTTACGAGGCGGGGCAAAGTGGGGTCGGCGATATTTTCGCGTGGTTTGTCGACTCGTCGCTGCCGGGGCGCTATCACGCCGAGGCTGCCGCGCGCGGCATGGACGCCCACGCCTATCTGAGTGAGCTGGCGCAGCGGCAGCGAGTCGGTGAACACGGGCTGGTCGCGTTGGACTGGCACAACGGAAATCGCTCGGTGCTCGTCGACCATGATCTGTCCGGGGTGCTGGTCGGCCTCACGCTTGCGACGAAACCCGAGGACATCTATCGCGCATTGCTGGAGGCCACCGCCTTCGGCACCCGCACCATCATCGAAACCTTCAATGCCGCAGGCGTTCCCGTTCGCGAACTGGTGATTGCCGGTGGCCTGCTGAAGAACTCGTTGCTGATGCAGATCTATGCCGATGTGACGCGGTTACCGCTGTCGATCATCGGCTCGGATCAGGGCCCGGCGCTCGGCTCGGCCATCCATGCCGCTGTCGCCGCCGGGGCCTACCCGGATGTTCGTGCCGCCGCCAAGGCGATGGGCCGGTCGCACCGCAACGCCTACCTCCCCGATCCCGACCGCGCCGCCGCCTACGACGCCATCTACGCCGAATACCAAGCCCTACACGACCATTTCGGCCACGGCGGCACCGAGGTGTTGCACCGGCTGCGGCGTATCCGCAACGACGCACGAAGGGAAGTCGCTACCGCATGAGTGAGCGAATGGCCGCGGCCGCTATTACCGTCCTGCGCGAGCAGCTGGTCGATCTGCATCGAGAACTACTGCGCTGGAGTCTGGTGGTGTGGACCGCGGGCAATGTCTCCGCCCGGGTACCCGGCGAGGAATTGCTGGTCATCAAGCCGAGCGGGGTGTCCTATGACGAACTCACCCCGAATTCGATGGTGGTCTGCGATTTCGACGGCAAGCTGGTCGAAGGCGATCTGGCACCGTCGAGCGATACCGCCGCGCACGCCTATATCTATCGGGCGATGCCCGAGGTGGGCGGC
This sequence comes from Nocardia sp. NPDC049737, assembly GCF_040674755.1. Taxonomy (NCBI): domain Bacteria; kingdom Bacillati; phylum Actinomycetota; class Actinomycetes; order Mycobacteriales; family Nocardiaceae; genus Nocardia; species Nocardia sp. NPDC049737. The sequence continues at coordinate 149,344 of NZ_JBFANH010000009.1, forward strand.
GTGGTGCATACGCATTCGACCTATGCGAGCGCGTGGGCCGCCCGCGCGGAACCGATTCCGTGCGCCCTGACCGCGATGGCCGATGAGTTCGGCGGCGAAATTCCGGTCGGCCCCTTCGCACTGATCGGCAACGACGATATCGGCCGAGGTGTGGTCGCGACGCTGTCGGGCCACCGCTCCCCCGCCGTCCTGATGCGCAATCACGGCGTCTTCGCGGTCGGGCACGACGCGCGTGCCGCGGTCAAGGCGGCCGTCATGTGCGAGGACGTGGCTCGCACCGTGCATATCGCGCGCCAGCTCGGTGAACCGGTCACCATCGCGCAGGCCGATGTGGACAGCCTGCACGACCGCTACCAGAACGTATACGGCCAGCACTGAATTCCGGCCGCCGACAAAGGAGTACGTCCTCGATGAACCCGAAACCACGCATCGGCCTACTCGGCATCATGCAAGCCCTCTACGACGACATGATCCCGGGCATCGCCGAGCGCCAGGACCGCTACGCCCACGACATCGCCGAACAACTCGCCGATCTCGCCGACTGGACAGTCGGACGCCCGGTCAAGGATCGGCGTGACGCCGAGGCGGTCATGCGCGAATTCGTCAATGCCGATCTCGACGGCGTCATGGTGGTGATGCTCACCTACGGCCCGGCGATGCGGGTGGCCCGGTTGTTCAACGAGAACCGACTTCCGGTGCTACTGGCCAATATTCAGCCCGAGCCGAACGTCACCCCCGCCTGGGATATGGCGGATATGACCTACAACCAGGGCATCCACGGAGCCCAGGACACCGCGAATGCGATGGTCCGCGCCGAGCGTCCGTTCACGGTGGTTACCGACGACTGGAGAAGCGCGGAATTCGCCGCGCGCGTCGACCGTTGGGCGCGGGCCGCGCGAGCCGTCACCGCATGGCGGTCGCTGAAGGTCGGCGTATTCGGCTATGCCATGAACGATATGGGCGATATACGCGTCGACGAGAACGCCCTATTGCGGGCGCTCGGCCCGGAGATCAGCTTCGTGGCGCCGGGCGACCTCTACCGCGGCAGCCAGGCGGTTACCGATGACGAGGTGGCGGCGCTGATGGCCTGGGAGGACGGGGAATTCGCGATCGATCCGGCACTGACCGACGCGGAACGCGAAGACCACGCCCGGATGCAAATCGCCATCGAACGCATTCTCACCGACCGCGGCTACGGTGCGTACTCGACGCATTTCGATGCGATCGGCGAGGACGGCCGGTTCCAGCGGCTGCCGCTGGCCGCAGCATCGAGCCTGATGGCCAAGGGCTACGGCTATGGCGCGGAAGGCGACGCGATGGCCGCCGCCATGGTGTACGCGGGACATCAGCTGATCGGTGACGGCCATTTCACCGAGATGTACGCGATGGACTTCCCCTCCGACTCGATCCTGATGAGCCATATGGGCGAAGGGAATTGGCGCATCGCGCGCACCGACGAGCCGGTCCGGCTGATCCGGCGCGAGCTCGGCATCGGCAAGCTCGACGAACCGCCGACCTTCGTGTTCCGCTACCAGCCGGGGCCCGCGACGCTGGCCTGTCTGGTTTCGCTCGGCGGCGAAAAATTCCGAATGGTGGTGGCCGAGGGCGAGGTGCTCGACAGTCAGCAACTGCCCGCGCTGGAGATGCCCTACGGCCAGTTCCGGCCCGCGAGCGGCGTGCGTGCCTGCATGGATGGCTGGCTCACCGCCGGCGGACCGCACCACCAGGTCATGAATATCGGCCAGCACGCCGCCGACTGGCAGGTCTTCTGTCAGCTCGCCGGCATCGAGTTCGTCCAGGTCTAGTCAAGGAGTTGTGCCATGCCCACCATCAACCGACGCGGACTCTTCGCCGGCGCCGCCGGTGTCGCCGCACTGTTGGCCGCCGCCGCGTGTTCCGTTGAGGACAGCGGGAATTCGTCCGCGACCGGCGGCATGATCGGCATCGCCATGCCGACGAAATCCTCCGAACGCTGGGTCGCCGACGGTAACAATATCGTCAAACAATTCAAGGACCTCGGCTACGACACCGATCTGCAGTACGCCGAGGACGTCATCGAAACGCAGGTTTCGCAGATCGAGAACATGATCACCCGTGGCGTCAAAGCCTTGGTGATCGCGGCGATCGACAACAAATCGCTCACCGGCGTACTGCAGCAGGCCAAGACGAACAAGATTGCGGTGATCGCCTACGACCGACTCATTCGCGACACCGCGAATGTCGACTATTACGCCACCTTCGATAACTTCAAAGTCGGTGTGCTGGAAGCGAATTACATCGCCGACCGACTCGGCCTGCGGGATGGTAAGGGCCCGTTCTCGATCGAACTGTTCGCCGGTTCTCCCGATGACAACAACACCTACTACTTCTTCAACGGCGCCATGTCGGTGATCCGGCCCTATCTCGACTCCGGCAAGCTGGTCGTGCGCTCCGGACAAACCGCCGTCGATCAGGTGACCACCCTGCGCTGGGACGGCGCAACCGCCCAGTCCCGGATGGAGAACCTGCTCAGCGCCAATTACTCCACCACGAATATCGATGCCGTGCTGTCCCCCTACGACGGCCTCAGCATCGGCATCGTCTCGGCCCTCAAGGCGGTCGGTTACGGCAGGGGCGATAAGAAGATGCCGGTCGTCACCGGTCAGGACGCCGAGAAGGCGTCGGTGAAGTCGATCATCGCCGGCGAGCAGACCATGACCGTGTTCAAGGACACCCGCGACCTCGCCAAACGCGCCGTGCAGATGGTCCATGCGATCCTCACCAGCGGCACGCCGGAAACCAATGACACCACTTCCTACGACAACGGCGCCAAGAAGGTGCCGTCGTATCTGCTGCAGCCCGTCTCGGTCGATAAGGACAACTACCGGAAGGTGCTCATCGACTCCGGCTACTACTCCGAGCGCGACTTCGCCTGACGACCAGGAAAGGGCTGCCCGCATGGCCGAGTCAGGGCCCGGAGGCGGCGGCCTGCGTAACCACGGAGGGCCCCTCGGGCATGCAGAAAAGGACACTGCCCATGACAAAGCACATTCTCGAAATGCGCGGAATCACCATGGAATTCCCGGGTGTGAAGGCGTTGGACGCGGTGGATTTCGCGGTGGCCGACGGCGAGATCCACGCGCTGGTCGGCGAGAACGGCGCGGGCAAATCCACGCTCATGAAGGTGGTCAGCGGCGTCTATCCGCACGGCTCCTACAGCGGACAGATCCGCATGGACGGTACCGATGTGGCGTTCAAGGATATTCGCGGCAGCGAGGCGGCGGGTATCGCGATCATCCACCAGGAATTGGCGCTGGTGCCGCAGCTTTCGATCGCGGAGAACATCTTTCTCGGCAATGAACGGCTGCGCAGCTGGACCGTCGACTGGCACGAGACCAACAGGCAGGCGATGCTGCTCATGCGGCAGGTCGGTCTCGTCGAGGATCCCGAAACCCTGGTCGCCGCTCTGGGCGTCGGTAAACAGCAACTCGTGGAAATCGCCAAGGCGCTGTCCAAACAGGTGCGATTGCTCATCCTCGACGAACCGACCGCGGCACTCAACGAGACCGACAGTGCGAGCCTGCTCGCGCTGCTGCGGCAACTGCGTGCACAGGGCATCACCTCGATCCTGATCTCGCACAAGCTCAATGAGGTTTTGGCAGTTGCCGATTCGATCACCGTGCTGCGCGACGGCCGGACCATCGAGACCCTGGATGCGGCGGCCGCGGAGGTTACCGAGGATCGCATCATCAAAGGTATGGTCGGTCGCGATCTCGACCATCGGTTCCCGCCGCGGGAGGATCCGCAGATCGGCGAGGTGTTCTTCGAGATCGCCGATTGGAATGTCGACCACCCGACCATTGCCGATCGCCGGATCGTGCGGGATGCGGCGCTGAATGTGCGGCGCGGTGAGATCGTCGGTATCGCCGGGTTGATGGGTGCCGGGCGCACCGAGTTGGCGATGAGTGTTTTCGGCCGGTCGTATGGTCGCAATATTCGCGGCACGATTCGCAAAGACGGTGCGGTACTGAAAGTTTCGTCGGTGCATGACGCTATCGGCGCGGGGATCGCCTATGTCTCGGAGGACCGTAAGCAATACGGACTGATCCTCGATGAGGACATCCGGCGCAATATGACCCTCGCCAATCTTCCCGCGGTCTCCCGGCACACCGTCATCGATACCCATCGCGAGATCGTCGAAGCCGAGCGCCTGCGCACCCGGCTGACAGTGAAGACGCCGACGGTATTCCAGAAGGTGGGCAATCTCTCCGGCGGGAACCAGCAGAAGGTCGTGCTCGGCAAATGGATCTTCACCGAACCCGATCTGCTGATCCTCGACGAGCCGACCCGCGGTATCGACGTCGGCGCCAAATACGAGATCTATCTGATCGTTCAGCAGCTCGCCGCAGCCGGAAAAGGCGTGCTGATCATCTCCTCGGAACTGCCGGAACTACTCGGCTTGTGTGACCGCGTCTACGCGATGAGCCAGGGCCGCATTACTGGGGAACTCCCGAAACACGAAGCCACACAGGAGGCTGTCATGAAACTGATGACACGCGGAACCGCCACGGCCGAGGCGGTAACCGAATGACGTTGCTGGACAAGCTCGAGGACGACGACTCCGCCGAGGTAATCGCGAAGGCCGTCGAGCGGAAACAGGTCGGTGCGCTCGCGGCCCTGCGTCGCACCCTGCGCGGTAATGTGCGCCAGTACGGCATGATCGTGGCGCTCGTGGTGATCACACTGCTGTTCCAAATCCTCACCACGGCAAAGCTTTCCGACGGCGTCAGCCTCTTGACACCGCTCAATGTCACGAATGTCATCCTGCAGAACGGCTACATCCTGGTGCTCGCCATCGGGATGATGCTGGTGATCATCAACGGGCACATCGACCTATCGGTCGGATCACTGTGCGCGCTGGTCGGTGCGGTGACCGGTATCGCCATCGTGCAGTGGCACTGGCCGTGGCCGCTGGTCGTGCTGGCGGCCGTGGCGATGGGCGCGGCCATCGGTGCGTGGCAAGGATATTGGATCGCCTACGTCAAAATTCCGGCATTCATCGTCACCCTGGGCGGCATGCTGCTGTTCCGTGGTCTGGCGCAACTGGTGCTGAAGGGCCAGTCGATCGGTCCGTTCCCGCAGGGCTTCGTGAATATCGCGGCCGGCTACCTCCCGAATTGGTTGCCGCTGCATGCCGTTCAATTCGCCGGGTTCAACGGAATCGCCATCCGGCTGCGCGTCGGCGAGCTGAACGGTTTGACATTGCTCATCGGCGTGCTCGCGGTAGCAGCCCTGGTGTGGTCGCAATGGCGGGTGCGGCAGCGCCGTTACTCCTATGGCCTGCCTGCCGGACCGCGCTCGCTGTTCATCGCGAAGTTGGCGTCGCTCGGCGCGGTCATCCTGGCATTCAGCTTCGTATTGGCGTCCTATAACGGGATTCCGATCATCGGCGTCATTTTGATCGTGTTGATCGTGCTGTATTCGTTCGTCATGAACCGCTCGGTGATCGGGCGCCGGATCTACGCCGTCGGCGGCAATGAGAAGGCCGCACAACTTTCCGGGGTGAACACCAAGGCCAATACGTTCTGGGTTTTCGTGAACATGGGCGTGCTCGCGGCTCTGGCGGGCGTCATCTTCGCGGCCAGGCTCGGTGCGGCAACTCCGAAGGCGGGACAGAACTTCGAGCTCGACGCTATCGCCGCGGCGTTCGTCGGCGGCGCGTCGGCCAGCGGCGGTATCGGTACGGTCGTCGGCGCCATTGTCGGAGCGCTGGTGATGGGCGTGATGAACAACGGCATGTCGATGCTCGGCGTCGGCAGCGACTGGCAGCTGGTCATCAAGGGCCTGGTGCTGCTGGCCGCGGTGGCGTTCGACGTCTACAACAAGAAGCGCGCGGCGGCCTGAGCACTCACCGCTGGGCCGGTGCCGCCGTGCTGTCGCGCGTGACCAGCGTCGGCACCACCGACGGCGATGCCGGTTCGGCGGCGGTGCCGTCGAATTCCAACAGGCGCAACAACATCTGCATGCTGCGGCGGCCCACCTCGTCGAAGTCCTGTCGGATGGTCGTCAGCGGCGGCGATAGGTAGGCGGCTTCCGGAATATCGTCGAAACCGACCACCGAGATGTCGGCGGGTACCCGGATGCCGCGTTCGGTGAAGGCGCGCAGCAGGCCCAGCGCCATCTGGTCATTGGCCGCGAAGACCGCGGTCACATCGGGCTGTGCGGCGAGCAGCAGTCCCGCTTCGTAGCCGGAGCGGGCGCTCCAATCCCCGCCGATCACCGGAGGAATCGGCGCACCTGCGGCCTCCAGCGTGCTTCGCCAGCCCTCGATGCGGTCGCGCGCCTCCAGCCAGTCACTGGGACCGGCGACCTGCCATACCGTGCGATGTCCCAGGTCGAGCAGATGCTGGACGGCCAGCCGGGCACCCTCGACCTGATCCACCGAAACCGATGGCAAGCCGCTGTCCTGTCCGGTCTCTACCGCGACGGCCAGCAGGCGTTCAGGCAGATTGTGCAGTGCCGCGGCGGCCGCCATCTGCGGGGCGATGACGATGATCCCGTCCACGCCCTGATCGGCCAGACTGTTCGCGGCAGCCAACACACTGGAGCGGTCCACCGTCTCCAGCGCGAAGATGCTGACACCGTAACCCGCTGTGCGAGCGGCACGTTCGATGCCGAGCAGGGTGCACGCCGGGCCGTACAGAATGGTGTCGAAACTGACCACGCCGAGCATATTCGAGCGCCTGCTGACCAGGCCCCTGGCCATGGCGTTGGGGCGGTAGCCGAGTTGCTCGACGGCGCGCAGCACCCGCTCACGGGTCTCCGGCCGCACGTTCGCGCTGCCGTTGAGCACCCGCGACACGGTCTGGTGGGAGACTCCGGCGAGTTTGGCGACATCGGTCATGACCGCCGGGCGCGCACCCGTCGGCCGAACCGCCGTTGAGATGTCCCCGGCGGCAAATCCGTCCCTGTCCCTCACATCCCACCTTCCAAGCGTCGCGTCGAATAGTCGTCCCGGTTCCCCCAGGTTAACGCTCACACAGCCGGTGGCCGCACCACGACCCGAACCACCGCACCGACCTCGGCAACCGATATCCGGTCGTCGCCATCAGATTACGGCCGTCAGAGCTCTTGACTAGAAGAATGTGAGCGCTAACACTAACAGGACTACCGCACCTCGGTGCAACGCGTTTCACAATTCGAGGGAGAGCCTGATCGTGTTGAAGAGGCTTCTGATCACCGCCAGCGCACTTGTTTTCACCGCAGCCACGGCCGTCGGCTGCGGCAGCTCGGGAAGCGACCAGACCGTACTCGGGTTCTCCCAGGTTGGCGCCGAAAGCGGTTGGCGCACCGCGAATACGAAATCGATCCAGGACGCCGCGGCCGCGGCCGGCATCCAGCTGAAATTCGCTGACGCCCAACAGAAACAGGAAAACCAGATCAAGGCGATCCGCACCTTCATCCAGCAACGCGTGGATGTCATCGCATTCTCCCCCGTCGTCGCATCAGGATGGGACACCGTCCTGAAGGAGGCCAAGGACGCCAAGATTCCGGTGATCCTCACCGACCGGGCGGTCGACTCGGCCGATACCTCGCTGTATGTGACCTTCCTCGGCTCGGATTTCGTCGAAGAAGGTCGCAGGGCGGCGAATTGGCTCGTCGACGCGACCAAGAACTCGAATGACACCGTGAATATCGCGGAGTTGCAGGGGACCACCGGATCCGCGCCCGCGACCGATCGGAAGAAGGGCTTCCAGGAGGTCATCGGCGCCGACCCGAAGTTCAAGATCATCGCATCGCAGACCGCGGAATTCACTCGCGCCAAGGGTAAAGAGGTCATGCAGGCATTCCTGGCCGCGCACCGGGATATCAACGTGTTGTACGCGCACAACGACGATATGGCCCTCGGTGCGATCCAGGCCATCGAGGAAGCGGGACTGAAGCCGGGTAAGGACATCAAGATCATCTCGATCGATGGGACGCGAGATGCCTTCCAGGCCATGGCCGACGGCAAGATCAATGTGGTCGTCGAATGCAATCCACTGCTCGGCCCGAAGCTGATGGAGATCACCAAGGAGGTCGTCGCGGGTCACCCGACGCCCAAGCGGATCGTCACCGACGAAGGCGTCTACACCCAGGACCAGGCCGCCGCGGCGCTGCCCACCCGGACGTACTGAGCCGGAGCAGTGCATGTCGGAACCGACTGTCACACCCGCACTTCGGATGTCGGGCATTGTCAAGCGTTTCGCCGGGGTCACCGCACTGTCCGAGGTGGACCTGCGGCTGCTCCCCGGTGAGATACACGCATTGGTCGGTGAGAACGGTGCGGGCAAATCCACCCTCATCAAGGTGCTCACCGGAATTCACGACGCCGATGCTGGAACCATCGAACTCGACGGTCGCCCAGTGCGTTTCACCGGCCCGCAGCAGGCGCTGCGGGCCGGGGTGAGCACCGTCTATCAGGAGGTGAATCTGTGCCCGAATCTGTCGGTCGCGGAGAACATCTACATCGGACGGGAACCGCGGCGCGCCGGTCTTGTCCGATTCGCCGCGATGCGTCGCGATGCCGCCCGGCTGCTGGACAGACTGCATCTGAACATCGATGTGGCTGCCCCGCTCGGCTCGTATTCGCTTGCGGTGCAACAGCTTATCGCCATCGCCCGAGCTGTCGACCTGGATGCGAAGGTTCTCATCCTGGATGAGCCGACCTCATCGCTGGACACCGGTGAGGTCGAGCAACTGTTCGCGGTGATGCGCCGACTCGCCGCCGAAGGTGTGGCAATCGGGTTCGTCACCCACTTCCTCGATCAGATCTTCGAGATCTGCGACCGGGCCACAGTGCTGCGCAACGGCACCCTGGTCGGCGAATATCCGGTAGCACAACTGACCCAGAAGGATCTCATCGCGCACATGCTCGGCACGGCGTTGAGCACGCTCGACGAGATCGAGCACGAGAAGCCGGATCCCGCGGTGGTCGCGCGTCACGATCCGTTGTTGCAGGCGACGGGGATCGGAGGCCGCCGTAATTCCGTCGCGCCGTTCGATCTCACTGTCCGCGATGGCGAGGTGGTCGGGTTGGCCGGGTTACTCGGCTCCGGCCGCACCGAGGTGGCGCGACTGCTGTTCGGTGCCGACCGCGCGTCCACCGGGAATCTCCGCGTTGCGGGCACACCGACGGCGCTGCGCTCGCCGCGCACCGCGATCGACCATCGGATCGCCTTCTGCCCCGAAGATCGCAAATCTCAGGGCCTGATCCTCGACCTGTCGGTGCGCGACAATATCGTGCTCGCGGTCCAGGCCGCGCGCGGTTGGGCCCGGCCGTTGTCTGCGCGCAAGCGTGACGAACTCGTCGCCGGATACATCACCTCGCTGCGGATCGTCCCGGCCGATCCGGATACGCCGGTGAAATTCCTCAGCGGCGGCAACCAGCAGAAGGTGCTGCTGGCCCGCTGGTTGGCCACCCGGCCGAAACTGCTGATCCTCGACGAACCGACGCGCGGCATCGATATCGGCGCCAAGGCGGAGATCCAGCGGCTGGTGGTCTCGCTGTCCGAGGAGGGCATGTCGGTGCTGTTCATCTCCGCCGAACTCGAGGAGGTGCTGCGGCTGAGTCACAAGGTGGCGATCCTGCGCGATCGGCGGCTGGTCGCCGAACTGGTCAACGATGCCACCCTGACCATGGATCGGCTCACCGAAACCATTGCGAGCGGAGCAGTTTCATGACGCTTTTTCGAAACCACCTGTTCTGGCCCGCGGCGGCGCTCATCGCATTGCTGATCGTCAACGTGGCGTTCACGCCCGGCTTCCTCTCGATCCGCATCCAGGACGGACACCTCTACGGCAGCCTGATCGATATCCTGCGCTACGGCGCACCATTGGTGCTGATCTCGCTCGGCATGACGCTGGTCATCGCGACCCGTGGCATCGACCTTTCGGTCGGCACGGTCGTGGCGATCGCGGGCGCGCTTGCCTGTCTGCACATCAGCAATATGCCGAATCAGGCCGATGCCGGTGGCGTCGCCGTCGCCGTACTGATCGCGCTCGGCGTGGCGGTCGTGCTCGGACTGTGGAACGGAGTGTTGGTGGCGCGCTTCGGGATTCAGCCGATCGTGGCGACATTGATCCTGATGGTCGCCGGACGTGGTGTCGCACAGCTGATTACGTCGGGCCAGATCATCACGATCAACAGTCCGCCGTACAAGGTGATCGGTGGCGGCTATCTGCTCGGCCTGCCGGTGCCCGTCCTGGTCGCGGCCGCGGTGTTCACCGGCCTCGCGGTTTTGTTGCGGCGCAGTGCGCTCGGGCTGCTGCTGGAATCGGTGGGCGGCAATGCCGAGGCGGCGCGTCTGGTCGGCATCCGGGCCGGTGGTCTGATCGTCGCCGTATACGCGGTCTGCGCATGCTGTGCGGCCATCGCGGGCCTGATGATCAGTTCGAATGTCTCTGCGGCCGACGGCAATAACGCCGGTCTGTGGATCGAACTCGATGCGATTCTCGCGGTCGTCATCGGTGGTACCGCGTTGACCGGTGGGCGATTTCAACTCGGCGGCACCGTTCTCGGCGCGCTGGTCATCCAGACGCTCACCACCACCATCTACACCGTCGGGGTACCTCCGGAGACGACGTTGGTTTCCAAGGCGGTCGTGGTTATCGCGGTGTGCCTGATCCAGTCACCGGCGTTTCGCGCCAAGGTTTTCCGCCGTCGCCGCCAACCGGTCGGCACTCCATCGACACCGACGGGAGCGACCATATGAACGCGCTGACCGCGGCCGCGGCCAAGGCCCCTGTATTGCGCCGGGCAACGATTCGCGGACACCGCAGCCGGTACATCCCAGTGCTGGCCACGGCGGCATTGTTCGCCGTCATCTACGGCGTCGGCGTGATCCGCTATCCGGCATTCGGCTATCCGCAGGTTTTCGTGAACCTGTTCATAGACAACGCCTTTCTGCTCGTCCTCGCCGTCGGTACGACCTTCGTGATTCTCACCGGCGGCATCGACCTGTCCGTCGGGGCGGTGCTGGCCTTGTCCACGGTGGTCTCGGCCTGGCTGGTGACCGTGCACGGGTGGCCGCCGTTGCTGGTCATGCCGCTGATGCTGGTCGGGGGCACACTCTTCGGCGCCGGTATGGGCGCGGTGATCCACTACTTCGAGATCCAGCCGTTCATCGTGACGCTGGCCGGTATGTTCCTCGCGCGCGGGCTGGCCTATGTCATCAGCACGGATTCGATCACGATCACCGACCCGGTGTATACGGATCTGGCGCAGCGGCGATTCCGACTCGGCGGGGACGTATTCCTGACGGTCGGCATGATGGTCGCGCTGGTGATCATCGCGGCGGCCTTCGTCGTTCTGCACTACACCCGGCTGGGTCGCACCGCGTATGCGATCGGCGGCAACGAACAGTCGGCGCTCATGATGGGTCTGCCGGTGGCCAGGACCAAGGTGGCCGTATACGCGATCAGCGGCTTCTGCTCGGCACTCGCGGGCATCCTGTTCACGCTCTACACCCTGTCCGGCTGGAGCCTGCACGCCGTCGGCATGGAACTCGACGCCATCGCCGCGGTCGTCATCGGCGGCACCCTGCTCACCGGCGGCTCCGGATTCGTCCTCGGCTCGGTACTCGGTGTACTGACCCTCGGCGTAATCCAGACCATCATCAGCTTCGAAGGCACCCTGAGTTCCTGGTGGACCAAGATCTTCATCGGCGTCCTACTACTCGCCTTCATCCTGCTGCAGCGCACCATCGGAACACGCGACGGATAGGTAGGTGCCCCGGTTTCGTGCAGGTCGTGTGGATCCGCCGCTCACTGCAGGCCGCCGTCGACGTCGATCACCTGTCCAGTGATCCATCCGGCATCGTCGGAGGCGAGGAAGGCGATGACCTTGGCGATGTCACGGGGCCGGCCGATGCGGCCGAGGGCTGTCGCCGCGATCAGCGCCGCACGTTCCGGCGTAGTAAGGATGTCGGCCAACATCGCGGTGTCGACGATGCCTGGGGCGACGGCGTTCACGGTTATACCGCGCGGGCCGAATTCGGCGGCCTGGCAGCGGGTCGCTGCTTCGACGGCGGCCTTGCTAGCGGCGTATGCGGTGCTGGTCGCCGCGATGCGGCGGGCCAGGCCGGAGGAGACGTAGACGATTCGGCCGCCGTCGCTCAACTGCTCGGCCGCGGCCACGGTGGTAAGGATGCCGCCCTCGACATTGGTTTCGAAATGCTCGGCGAGATGGTCGGCGTCGATGTCCTCGGTCAGCCCACGTCGATAAACTCCCGCGTTGTTCACCAGGATGTCCAGTCGCCCGGTGTGCCCAGCCGCCGTGTCGATCAGCTGTCGGCGCTGGTCGGCATCCCGTAGGTCGGCCTGCACGAGGTAGGCGGATCCACCGCTGGATTCGATGGCGGCGGTGACGGTTTCGGCCTCATCCCGATATTTTTCGGACTGATAATTCACGATGACGGTGGCACCGCGTCCGGCCAATTCCACCGCGGTGGCCGCCCCGATGCCACGGGACGCCCCGGTAACGATGGCGACTTTCTGCTCGAGCCTCATTGACCGGCCTCCGGGGGGATATTGCGATTGAAGCGGAACATGTTGGCGGGATCGTAGATTCGCTTCAGCGACCGCAATCGCGGATATGCGGCACCGTACGCACCAGGAATGCGATGGTCCTCATCGTCGTCGAGGTAGTTGACATAGGCGCCCGGCGCCGCGTGTGGTGCGACGGCGGCACCGAACGCCCGGGTCCACGCCACCTGCGCGAGATCGTCCTCTGCGGTATCCCAGCCGTTGACGACGAGAAACGAATAACGAGCGGTACGTCCGCCGAATGCGGTGTCGCGCTCGGGTACTCGCCCCACGGCACCGCCCAGGTGTTCCAGGAAGATCTGGGTAAACGGAGCGCTGAGCGTGCGGCACTGCTCGACGATCACGTCGACGACATGGTCGCTCAGCTCGGACAGATAGTGTCCGCGCAGGTGGTAGCGAGCGCCGGGGGGTGTGCTGCTGTCATGAACCACCTGCAACTCCGCGGTCCCCATCTCCCGCACAGAGTCGTGCTGTGGAATTCCGAGCGGCGCGAGCGGCGCCAGGATGTTTGCCATTGCGTCCGCGGCTCCACTGTGGCACAACCCGATTCCGACGCTGTGGCTGCCGTCCGGGTTACCGGAGTAGTAGAAGTGGGTGACCAGTTCGTCACCGGCGCGGGCGGTGATCTCGCGATAGGCCCGCAGGACGGCGCGGGCCTTCGTGGCCGGGTAGAGCATGACACCGGCCACTACTCGGTCGACCGGATGCAGCCGCAACGTCAGCGCGGTCACCACGCCGAAATTCGATCCGGCTCCGCGCACCGCCCAGAACAGATCGGGCTCGGTGTCGATGTCGACGGTGCGGAGTCGTCCGTCGGCAGTCACCATCTGCACGGCCTGGACGTTGTCGCACGCTGTCCCGTAGCGGCGCATCAACCAGCCGAGACCGCCGTGCAGGGCGAATCCGGCGACGCCGACAGTCGCGACCGAGGCGCCGGTGGTGGCCAGCCCATAGCGGGCCGCGGCGGAGACGAGACTGCCCCAGCGCACTCCGGCCCCGACCCGGGCGAGGCGGCGGTCCGGGTCGATGCTGATGCCCGACATGGCCCCGGTGGATGCGACGAGCGCATTGTCGGGCATCGACCGGGCCGCCACATCGTGACCGGCGCCCACGACCGCGAGCGGGATGCCCGCACCGGCGGCGAAGTCGACGACGCAGCGGACATCGGTGGCGTCGGCGCAGTCGGCGATGAGGGCGGGATAGCGACTCAGCCCCTTCCATATCCGTCGCCTGTCGTTGTAGGCCGGGTGGGTCGGATCGACGATGCGCCCCCGGAAGAATGCGGTCAGTTCGGGCGCACGGACGGTCATGGGGCCTCCACGGGTGCAGGAGAGCGGTGGTGGACTACTGCCGCCCAGTTGTCGTGTTCGCGATGCCACAGCGTCGAGCAGTACAGCGTGCGGTGCCGATAGGTGATCAGCTGTGTACTGTCGCTCAGCGGCAAAACCGTTGCCTCGGTCACGCTGGCTGGTGCGTCGGCTGTGGATTGGTCACCCGGCCAGGTGTCCAGGGTGTGGCATCCCTGCGCCGTGACCAGCAGTGCGTCCGGAGCGAGGTAATCGCCGGAATCCGCGTGACCGAGCAGCTCGAGCAGGCGCCGCTCCCGCTCGACGATCATGAGATCCGCGGCGCGCTGGGTGATGCCCGGGGCCTTTCGGCGGATGAACGCGGCCGCCTGCTGCGCCGTGGCCAGCGAACTCCACATCGCTGGCGGGTCATCGAAGTTGTCGAGGAACGCATCGGCGAGGTCCTGGCTGTCCGCGGCCGCCCGGAGCACATCGATGACATGGCCCGGTGGTGGACCGAGCGCCGATCCCGTCCATTCGGTGACATCACGGGCAAGGTCCCAGAGCCGCTGTTCCCATCGATGACAGAACTGCTCGTCGAATGCGGTGTCGGCGTCGATCATCCGGCCGAGTTCCCACGCCGCGGCCACGGCGAGGTTCGCTCCCTGCCCGGTGACCGGATCATTGAGTACCGCGGCATCGCCGACCGCGATCGCGAAGCGGTGGGTGCCCAATCGGGTCCAGGGCCTGCGGACCGTCGGTGTGATCGCCCCTTGCAGCAGATCCAGCGGGCGAGTGAGGGCGAACCTGCGGGTATCGAGGCGTTCGAGAATCTCGGAATCGACCTCGCGCAGTAGCTCTAGTACCACCCGCGCGCACCCCGACGGATCGTCGTAGTACCGCGCGCGCAGGCGGTTCGCCCACGGGCCGTCGCAGACGGCCTCGAAGGTGATACCGGCAACCCGGCCGGCCACGGAGTGCACCGGTGTCTGGAAGATCTCGCCGGCTCCGGGAACGATCTCGAAATGCATACCCAGCGGATCCGTATGCGCCACACCGTGGAACAGCCCGGCGAGAATCAGCCGAGCGGGGTGCTCGGCGGAGCGGGATGCGATACGTGGAAACAGGGAATCCACGCTCCGGTGGCCGGTGGCGACCACCGTCGAGTCATGTTCGGACGCGGAACGGGACACCGCCACCTCTGGGTCCGGAACCGGCACGATCGTGCCGCCGCGTTCCTGATAGTCGGCCAGCAGCCGTGGCAGGTAGAGGCGGAAGTCGACGTAACTGGCCTGGTGGGAAAGGTTCCCGCAGAAGGCGATCGGCGGATCGGTGTGTACGCGCACATGTGCGCAATTCATGCCGAAGTCGGGAAAGTTCCAATGATCGACGCCGAGCGTCTGCTCGCGGGCCCTGGTCCGGCCGAACCGGCAGACGTTGTTGGGCAGGCGCCCCGCCCGGATCTGTTCGGGGCTCTTGTCGGCATACAGCGTGGTCGAGATGCCGCGCTGCTGGAGCTGCAGGGCCAGATGCAGCGCGGATATCCCGGTGCCGACTATGCCGATGCCGTACATGGCGACTCCTCCCCCTGCTCGGTACCGACCAGTTGGATGTAGGCATTCGCCAGCATCCGGGTGAGGATGCCGTCGGCGCGAAAGGCGGTGTCGCGGAACCAGCCGACCGAACGTACGCCGACCGCGGTTCCGGTCACGAACACCTCGTCGGCGATCACAAGATCGTTCGGGGTCAGCCGAATCTCGCGCGTCACGATGCCGCTGCGTGCGGCCAGCCGGAGCACGGTTTGCCGGGTGATTCCGTTGAGGAACGTGTGCGCCGGCGGCGTTACCAGTTCACCTCGGCGCACGAGAAAGATGTTGGAACCCGTGGTTTCGGCGATCCCGCCCGTATGATCGAGCAGCAGCGCGTCGTCGAATCCGCCGGCCCGGGCTTCGGCCAGCGCCAGTGATCCGACAAGGTAATTCGCCGAGGTCTTCGCCTGCACCGGCGCCATGGTAGGGGTCGGCCGGGTCCATCGAGACAGGCCGAGCCGCAGCGGTTTTCCGTCGTCTAGCGCCTGCTTCGGCCATGCCAGCACAGCGATGGCGAGATGCACGGTGGTGCCGGTCGGATCGATGCCGATCACTTCGTCCCCACGCCAGACCACGGGCCGGATATACGCCTCCGCGAAGTCGGCAGCGGCGACGGCGGTTTCGATCGCGTCCGCTATCTCCGTCGAGTCCCAGGGCAGTGCGATCCCGATCGCCGCGGCCGAAGTGCGCAGGCGGTTCACATGGGCCGACAGCGCGAAGGGGCGGCCGCCGAAACTCCGGATCCCCTCGAAGACGCAGGCCGCATTGTGCAGACCGAAGCTCAGCACTGGCAGATGTGCCGCGGCGGGGTCTACCAGCGCCCCGTCCATCCAGACAGCGCCGACCCGGCCCGCAGTGGTCAATCCACTCATACCCGTGCCTCACTGACGCTTCCTTGCGCCAACAGCACGGTGCGCACGCCGTGGCGATCGACGGCGGCGCGCAGCATGGCGACGGCCGTACCGATCGAGGCCTGCGCCGCCGCGCGCACCGCGTCGAATTCCCTTGTCGGTGTTCCAGCAACGGATCCGATGTGGTTGCTGACCACATGGAAGCGGTTGGCGCCCAGCTTCAGCTTCGTCAACTGCGCACCACGGCCGAGGTTGAACCGGTTGACGCCGTGCGCCGAACCCCAGTGATAAATCCGATACAGCGCCGCGGCATAAAGGTTCTGCGCCGCCGGCAGTGCCGCATGATCGATGCCTTGGACCAGGGCTTCCACGGTATTCGACTCGGGATAATGAAGCGCGAGCACGGCCTGTACAGGTGTACCGTCGCGGCGGCGGTGCAGGAATACGCACATTCGTTCGCCGAGTGAAGATTTGGCGAGGTTTCGCAGGATCGGTAGGGCGAAGTGATTGCGGGTGTGCCCGTACTTCGCCAGATTCATCCGGTGCAGCCGATCGAAGGCCACCAGGATGTCCTCGTCGATCGCCGCACCGGTCACCACGTCCCACTCGAACTGCTCGTCCGCGCGTCGGACCAATCGGCGCAGCTCCCGAAAACGTGTCCCACCCAGTAGTTTTCGCAGGTCGTGATCGATGTCGTCGGCGGCGACGAACTCCGCTTCGATGAACCACGGCAGGTCGACGAAGTCGTGCCGAGCCAGCACCTGGCCGGCGTCGTCGTCGCGAACCACCGGGTACAGCAGCCATCGGGCGCCACCGGCGGCGCCCTTGTGTCGGGCGGCGTCGAGTTCGGACTCGCTGGGAGCAGACGTATGCGGGCGGTAGAAATAGCCGCCGGTGAGCAGCGTGGGGTCGGCCGTCGATTCGATACCCAGTGTGTCGACCACGGCCCGCCAGTGCAGGATCTCTCCCAGCGGGACCACGAGATTCGGCGTCTCATAGAGCTGGCATGCCGCCTGCCGCCACGGTCGAGTGTCGGCGCAGGGCTGCTCTGTGCTGACCCATCCTGCCGGACCGCGCACGAGGGAGCGGGTCATGTCGACTCGCCCTGTTCGCTATCGCCAGGCGCCCGTGGCGTTTCGTGATGAAACACCGCCTGCCAACTACCCTGTTCGAGGCGCCACACGCTGCTGCAGTACACGACTCCCGGCAGCGGTTTGCCGTCGAATTCGCCCCATTGCCGCAGGCGATAGGTCAATGCCGCGACGTTCCCACCGGCCGGCACGACCCGAAGCTCGTCGACCATGAAACCTGCGCCATGGTCGAGCGCATCGAGGGCGTCGATGAGATCCCGTTGCCGCACCAGGCCCATCGTGGCGTCGAATCCGAAGCCATCCGGGTGCATCAGCTCGGACAGGGTCGCCTTATCCCGGCCGAATACCGCCGCGAGCACGCGGAGTTCGCGCTCCTCGAACCGGCTGCGCAATTCGTAGCGGGTATCAGGCATGGCCGACCAGAGCCGCGCGCTGTGCGCACTCGGCGATCCGTTCGCCCAGCAACTCCATCATCTGCCATCCTTTTCGCAACATCTCGCCGACCTCGTCGGGAGTCCAGTCCCGCTGCTCGGCCAAGGCCCGATAGCCCATGTCCATGTGTTCGGCGTCCGCACCGTCGTGCAGCTGGAAGTACCGGCTCTCCGGGAACGACGGCAGCCCGGCGGCGTGGAAGACCAGCCCGCTGCCTTCGAGCACCAGATGCGACAGGACCGAGCGCTCCACACTGGATCCCGAGGTCATGCGGTCGAGGAACCAGGAGGAGATTGCGGCAATCACCGGGTCCCAGCTGGCCGGGCGGTTGTCACGCATGCGCGCCAACAGTCGGTTGTGCCCGATCTCCTCACCGAGATGTTCGTCCGCGAGTGCACGCCCAGGGCCGTCACCCTCGCCGACCACTCGGGCAGCGATCACCCGTTGGAATGCGTCCGACCAGCCCTGCAGATGGTCCAGCATGCGGTCACGCACCTGCGGCGGGTGCGCGCCGATCTCGCTGATCAGTCGCACCAGCGCATTGTTCTCGAAGGTCCGCAAATGCGCATCGTTCTCGGCGCGCACGGCCGCGATATCCGGGCGGTCACCCGCGAACGACACCCGCGGATCGTCCGGATTCTCGTACAAGCCCGCGCCTTCGAATTGGATCGACAACGCCCAGAACCCGGTCGGCGGGGTGCCGATGAATCCGTGCCGTGCGCCCGAAGGCACCACGACGATATCCCCGGCGCGGATCTCGGCAGTGATATCGCCCAGCGTCCGGCCGGTTCCTTCCGCGACGACGATCATGCTCTTGGTCGGGTGCTGGTGCACAGACAGCTCCTCATCCGGCTGCAGCCGGACCCAACTCAGTGACAGCCGGGAGAATTCGGGAACGAATTTTCGCAGTGCGGGATTTCGATGGAAATCCTTGAGCAGGCCTATGTCATGGACCGTGCCGTCGACGACCACGGATGTGATTTCAGGTATCGCCTCACGCGCGACAACTTCCATGTAATTCCTATTCCACACTGCGCGGCGATCCCGGCAGAAACCTGCCGCGGGCGGATGTGCCCGAGTCCGCGATGCCGACTTCTCTCATACTGTGTCGTTGTCGGTCGCGCCGGACCGTACCGATTCCGGCTGACGGTGAATTTAGGACAGCTGCTCGCAGGGAACATCCGCCAATCGGAACGGGAATATCCGCATTGTGCGGGCGCACCACCGCGCCGGTTGATGTCCGTGCGGGTGATCGTTTCTCTGCGAGGAACATTTCGTTACAGGGACATTACAGAGCTACGGCTTTCCGTGTCTGTCACAGAGCCGCTGACCCGATGTTTCGGAGCGACTCCCACCAAATCTCGTCTCGAACGGGGTTGGATTCCCCAATTCTGTACCGAGATTGCGGTCCGCAGCCGAAGGTGCGGATGTTTCTGCTCGATCTGGCGGATGTTCTGCGGGCGCATCCGCCATAACGTGCCAAGTGTCGGGCGGTGGGCGATACACGCTCCAGAACTGCATGCATCGAAGGTCGTCGAACAGATGCCATCGCCCGGGGCAGAGTAACGATACATTAAACTGGAGGATCTTCCGGCATAAGGATAATACACACAGATTCTCCGGCGGGTCGTTACGGCATTAACTCCGGAGTTGATCTTCCGCGCATACGACAGTCTTCGAACAGGTGCTGGAGCAGAAGATGGGTGTCGAGAAAAGTCAGCGCAAGGGACTTTCGGAAAAGGTTGTCGCAGTCGGTGTCGAGCGAATTCGTATTTCGGGGACCATCCGGGTCGGTGGGGTGAGTTCCCGGCACCTCGGTGTGCTGGCGCAACTGCCCGGTCCATTGCCGCCGATCGTGGTGCACCGCGCGACGATGGAGGTGATCGACGGCGTCCACCGTCTGGTGGTCGCCCGCCGACGGAAGGCGGTGTCGATCGATGTCGTCTTCTTCGAAGGTGCACCGCAGGAAGCGTTCGTGCTCGCGATCGAACTCAACAGCGCTCGCGGACTCCCGTTGTCGCTTGCAGACCGCAAAGCCGCAGCCGGACGGATGCTCGCGGATTTTCCCGAATGGTCGAACCGGCGGCTGGCTGAGCTGGCCGGATTGTCCGACAAGACCATCGCCGCGCTGCGGCGTGGGTCAGGTGCGGAATATCCGCACCCGCCCCGGCGGATCGGGCGTGACGGCACGGCATACCCGATGGATGCGAGCGCGCGCCGGCGACGGGCCCGAGAATTCTTGGAAGCCGATCCGGCGGCGTCGACTCGCGAGATCGCGTCGGCGGCAGGTATCTCGCCGACTACCGCGAAGGACGTCCGGCGGCGTCTGCGGGTGCAGCTCGGTGCCGCCTCGCAATATCGGCGGGATGGTGAGGTGGCACCGGAAGCGGCGCCCGCTGGCCTCGTCACCGGGTCAGCGAGACGTCCCCATTCGCCCGATCGCACACTGATGGCGCGCCGTCTGCGCGCCGATCCGTCCTTGCGTTTCACCGAGGTAGGCCGAAAGTTGTTGCGGTTGTTGGCAATTGCCGATCCTGCGCCGGAGGAATGGCAATCGATGGCCGACAGTGTGCCGCCACACTGTGCGTCCGCGGTTGCCGAACTTGCGAGGTGCTACGCGGAAAGCTGGGCGTCGCTGGCGGACTCGGTAAGTCGTCACCTCGGCGCCGACACCTGACCCACTACGAGGGCAACTGCCGGGCCGCGGCATCGAGATACTCGACACCTGGATGTGAAACATGAACACGAGCACCGGCGCTTCGTCCGAACGGTTGGACCTACGGATCTTCACCGAGCCCCAACAGGGGGCCGACTACAGTCGACTGCTCCGCGCTGCGACAGCGGCCGAGGACGCCGGATTCGATGCGTTCTTCCGGTCCGACCACTATCTGCGGATGGGGATGGCGTCCGGGCTCCCGGGATCTACCGATGCTTGGATCACGCTCGCCGGCTTGGCGCGGGAAACGACCCGGATCCGGCTCGGCACCCTGGTCACCTCCGCCACCTTTCGGCATCCATCCGTGCTGGCCATCTCGGTGGCGCAAGTGGATCAAATGTCCGGCGGCCGTATCGAAGTCGGCCTCGGCTCGGGCTGGTACGACGCCGAGCACATCGCCTACGGTATCGAACTGCCCGATTTCGGTACGCGCTTCGACCGCTACGCCGAGCAATTGGAGATCGTGACCGGCCTGTGGGAGACGCCCGAGGGTGCGACGTTCAGCTTTCACGGCAAGCACTATCGACTCGAAGACGCTCCAGCCCTACCCAAACCGACGCAGCGCCCGCGCCCGCCGGTCATCATCGGCGGTGTCGGCAAGAGGCGCACCCCGGCGCTGGCGGCCCGCTTCGCCGACGAATTCAACCTACCCTTCGTCGACTCCGCCACGGCCGCGGCGCAATTCGAGCGAGTGGACGCGGCGGCCCGGAAGTTGGGGCGCGACCCGAAGGAGATCATCCGCTCGGTCGCCCTCACAGTGTGTGTGGGCCGTGACGACGCCGAGGTCGCCCGCCGTGCCGATACCATCGGCCGCGAGCTCACCGATCTGAAGCGGCGCAACGAGCTGGTCGGCACCCCCGCCGAAGTCGTCGACAAGATCGGCCGATATCGCGAGGCGACCGGTATCACCCGTCTGTACCTGCAGTACTTGGATCTCTCGGACCTGGACCACCTGGACCTGGTCGCCGCAGAGATCGCACCGCAGCTGGACTGATCCCGGCGACACGCGGCGGCGATCAACCCTGGCGGCGACCCCGCCGCCGCCGCACTGGCCAAACCAATCTGTGGCCCTTTTCACATAATCGCGCGGGTATCGTGCATTATCGAGATGTCGCACCCGAATTCGCCATTCCTGACCCTGGGAATATCTAGCCCAGCGGCGGAGGCTCTTATACCATCGCGCTGATCCGAAATCACAGGAATTTCCCAGCGCGGCTTTCGGTCGACGATGATCGAGCCGATTTGCGCGCGAAATTCATGGACTATGGACCGGCCATCGCTCGCTTATCGTGCCGCCGTCCGTCGTAGAGTTAGCAGGAGTAGAACCGATGGTCTCGATCGCACAAGAACTCGTATCGCATCCGCACATGCAACAGCGCCACATACGGATCGGCGAGTCCTCGTTTCCCTATCTGTTCGGCAGCAACTGTCTCGACGCCATCGGCGAGACCCTGGATAAGCTCGACGCGGACAGATTCGTAGTCGTTACCGACGACCATGTCTTCGGGCTACACGGGCAGACATTGCTGCGCGCCCTCGGAACCGAGACACCCGTGACGGTTCTCCGCCATGAGCCAGGCGAATCCATGAAGACCCTTTCCTGCCTGGGTGAGCACATCGAGCAAGCCTTGCGAGATGGCGCCACGCGGAGATCGGTGGTCGTCTCATTCGGTGGTGGAGTACCGGGAAATCTGGCCGGGCTCATGGCCAGTCTGTTGTTCCGTGGGGTTCGTCTCGTTCATATACCGACCACAACTGTCAGCGCGATGGATTCGGTGCTGTCACTCAAGCAGGCCATAAATAGTCAGGTCGGCAAGAATCATGTGGGAAGTTACTACACGCCGACCGCAGTCCTGACCGACGTCGAACTTTTCACCACGCTATCTGCCCGGGAACTCCGCTCCGGACTCTGCGAGATGACCAAGAATTGTCTGGCCATCAAACCCGCAATCATTTCCGAACTACAAGAAATCTTGGCCACAGCGAACCTCGCCGCACCGGAGTCGCTCCTGTGGCTGTTGGATGCCAGCATCAGCGCGAAGGGGCAGGTAACAAAGAACGACACATACGAACGGAAGGACGGCCTCGTTCTCGAATACGGTCATACAGTCGGGCATGCCATCGAATTGCTGGACCATCGGCAACGCGATGCCGATGGGCTCTCACACGGGGAGTCCATCGCACTCGGCATGTTGATTGCCGCGCGAATATCGTTCGCGCGCGGGTGGCTGACGGACACCGACGTCAGCATCCACGACGAACTCGTGACAAGCCTCGGCGTGCGGACGACGATCCCGGACGGCGTCACGCCGGATGGCATTATCGACACGATTCGTGACGACAACAAACGGGGATACCTGCCACTGGCGGACGATGCCGCGGCTTTCGTGCTCCTCGAACAGCTCGGCCGCCCCGCACGATCGGGTGGCCTGCCGCTGGTTCCTGTTGCCTTCGACGAGGTATATGACGCATTGGAAGCGTTCGAAGCCGCGGGAACCGAGATGGCAACCCTCGGGGTTACCGGCCGATAGGCTGCCGTCGTGGCCGTCGCCTCAGCCCGGAACTCGCGGCAGGCGGCGGCCAGAAGCAGGTTCGTCCCCGACTGTGGTATCAGCGACCCAATATTGAATCCGACGTCAACTTCAACTACCCTCTGAGCCATCCGGCAACCGGCGCTCGAACGCGGACGCCCCGGTCAGCGCGCATGGACATGGAGGTTTCTTGTCGTGAAGAGCCGAGAGGTGCATCTGGTGGCCCGGCCCACCGGCGAGTCCACACCATCCTATTTCCGGATGGTGACCACGGATGTTCCGGATCAAGGCAGCGGGCAGTTGCTGGTACGGCTGAATGCCGAGGCGAACTGATGCGCGTGCAGAACGCGGTCGCGATCGTGACCGGCGGCGCGGGCGGCATCGGTGCGGCCATCGCGCAACGCCTACTCGAGCACGGCGCCCGGGTGCTGATCACCGACCGCGACGCGGACCGGCTCGCGGCGACGACCCGACAATTGACCGATGCATTTCCCGGCAAAGTGTCCGGACAGGCCGGTGACGCCGCATCCGAGTCCGACCTCCGCAAGCTAATCGAGACGGCCACAACAGAATTCGGCCCGGTCGATATGTTCTTCGCGAACGCCGGTGTCGGTGGCGGCCCCGGCCTCGACGCGACCGACGCGCAGTGGGAGCAAGCACTGGAGGTCAACGCCCTGGCCCACGTGCGGGCAGCGCGCTTGCTGGTCCCCGGGTGGCTCGAGCGCGGCAGCGGCTACTTCGTGAGCACCGCATCGGCGGCGGGACTGCTCACCCAACTCGGCTCGGCCACCTACACCGTGTCCAAGCACGCGGCCGTCGGATTCGCCGAATGGCTGGCGGTGACCTACGGGGATCTGGGTGTGCGGGTCAGCTGCCTGTGCCCGATGGGTGTCGATACCGCCCTGCTCACCGGACTCGGCACGGACGGCGGATCCGTCGGCGATCTGGCCACCCGGGCCGTCACCGGAGCCGGGGCCGTGCTGGCGCCACTCGATGTGGCCGATCGGGTGATCGAGGCGATCGAGGCCGAACGGTTCCTCGTGCTGCCACATGAGGAAGTCCGAGAATTCCTGCAACGCAAGGTGTCCGATCACGACCGGTGGATCGCGGGCATGCAGCGCTACCGCAGGTCGCTGTCATGAGCGCGCGCACCGCCGTGCTGTTCGACTTCGGCGGAGTCCTCACCACCGCCGTGCTCGCCGCCTTCGCCGAGTTCGGCGCGGAGATCGGCGACCCGCGGCTGCCGCTGCGTTTGCTCGCGCGCGATCCGGAAAGCAGTGCGCTGCTGGTGGATCACGAGGAGGGGCGCATCGGCCAGCGTGAATTCGAGATCGGGTTCGCGCGGCGACTGCGCGCGCATGGGGTCGATATCGCCGATGAGGGCCTTATCGATCGCATCCAGTCCCGGCTGCTTCCCGACCCGGCAATGATCGAGTTGGTCGCCGGTGTCCGCGCGGCGGGTTATCGCGTTGGTCTGCTGTCGAATTCGCTCGGCGACGACTGCTATGCGGGCTTCGACCTACCAGCCATGTTCGACGCGGTGACCATCTCCGCGGAGATCGGCACCCGCAAACCGTCCCGCCGGGCCTATCTCATCGGCTGCGAACGGCTCGGCGTCACGCCCGAGCAGACCGTCATGGTCGACGATCTCGAGCAGAACATCACCGCGGCCGAACTGCTCGGACTCGGCGGCATCGTGCACCGCGACGCCGAATCGACGGCCGCCCAGTTATGGCCGGCACTACAAATCCCCAGCTGACCCACTTTGCGGCGCGGTCGCTTTCGACCGCACGCACCGACGATCGGAGCCTCATGGACCTGTTCAGCACGTCCGAGCGCACCCAGCAGTACCAACGAGATCTGCGCGCCTTCATGGACGAATGCGTGTACCCGGCCGAGTCGGAATACGAAAAGCAGATGGCGGCATCCGGCGATCCACACCACCATCCGCAGATCGTCGAGGACCTCAAGACGGAGGCCCGCGCCCGCGGCCTGTGGAATCTGTTCCACCCGCATCCAGAATGGGGTCCGGGCCTGACCAATCTGGAATACGCCCCACTGGCCGAAATCATGGGCCGCAGTGCGCATCTCGCGCCTGAGGCGTGCAACTGTTCGGCACCCGACACCGGCAACATGGAGGTGCTCACCCTCTTCGGCACCCAGGAGCACAAGGAGCGCTACCTGGAGCCGCTGCTGAACGGCACCATCCGCTCCGCCTTCGCCATGACCGAGCCCGCCGTCGCCAGCTCCGACGCAACCAATATCCAGCTGCGCATGACGCGCGACGGCGACCACTATGTACTCAATGGCCGGAAGTGGTTCGCCTCCAACGCATTACACAAGAACTGCAAGGTGCTCATCGTCATGGGCAAGACCGATCCGGACGCACCCAAGCACCGCCAGCAGTCGATGATGGTCGTGCCCATCGACGCGCCCGGTGTCACGGTTATGCGTAATCTCCCGGTCTTCGGCTACGCCGACCGCGAGGGCCATGCCGAGATCGATTTCACCGATGTACGGGTCCCGGTCACCGATGTGTTGAAGGGCGAGGGTGAGGGTTTCGCGATCAGCCAGGCCCGGCTCGGTCCGGGTCGGATCCACCACTGCATGCGCGCCATCGGGATGGCCGAACGCGCGCTGGAGCTGATGTGCGCACGCGCCGAATCGCGAATCACATTCGGGCAGAAGCTGAGTGAGCGCGCCAATATCCAGGACTGGATCGCCGAGGCCCGCATCGATATCGAGCAGGCCCGGCTGCTGACACTCAAGGCCGCCTGGATGATGGATACCGTCGGCAATAAGGCGGCCCAGGTCGAAATCGCCGCGATCAAGATCGCCGCACCGGAGATGGCGCTGCGGATCGTGGACCGGGCCATCCAGGTGCACGGCGGCGCCGGTGTCACCGACGACTTCCCGCTCGCCAGCATGTACGCGCACCTGCGCACATTGCGTCTTGCCGACGGACCGGACGAAGTGCACAAACGCGCAATCGCGCGCGCCGAACTCGGTAAGTTCAGGACCGGGGCGTAGAACGGACAGGAATTAAATGCAGACAAGTAGCGAGCTCATTCAGCCCACCGCGGACGCGACCGGCTTCGATATCGATGCGGCCGCATTCGCGGACTGGGTGTCCTCGCTCGGTTCGACGTGTACCGCGCCGGTTCGCGCCGAACGGGTGGGGATCGGCCAGTCCAATCTGACCTTCCTGATCACCGACGCGGACGAGCGGCGGTGGGTATTGCGGCGTCCGCCGCTCGGCCACCTGCTGGCGTCCGCGCACGACGTGGCGCGGGAGGCCCGCGTCATGTCGGCCCTCGCGCCCACCGATGTCCCGGTGCCGCGCGTCCACGATGTCCGGCGAGAGGGCGATATCGCGCTCGTGCTCATGGAATTCGTTGACGGGCTGGTCATCGACGGAGTCGAGACCGCCGAAGGACTCAGCGTCGATCTGCGTCGCAGCGCGGGGTTGTCACTGGTGCGGACGCTGGCCCGCATCCACGCCGTCGACCTGGAAGCCACCGCGCTGAGCGACCTGGCCAGTCACAAACCATATGCGCAGCGGCAGCTCAAACGCTGGTCGGCACAGTGGGAGAAGTCGAAGACGCGGGAGTTGCCGCTGGTGGACCGTCTCACCGAACGGCTCCGGGCCGCCGTTCCCGAACAGCGCGAACTCGCGCTGGTGCATGGCGATTACAACCTGCGCAATGTGATCACCACGCCAGAGACGGGCGCGATCGCCGCCGTACTCGACTGGGAGCTGTGTACCCTCGGCGATCCATTGGCCGATATCGGCAGTCTGCTCGCCTACTGGCCGATGCCCGGCGAAGCGGCCATTCCGGGTACCGAAATGGTCACGCTCCCGGGTTTTCCGTCCCGCGCCGAACTGGTCGAGGAGTATCTCGCGATCACCGGACGCGATCGGCGGGCGCTCGGGTTCTGGCATGCGCTCGGTCTGTGGAAGCTCGCCGTCATCGCCGAGGGTGTGTACCGTCGCACCCTCGACGATCCCCGCAACCGTGCGGCCGCGGGCATTCCGACGACCGATATGGTCGACGGACTCGCCGAAACGGCCGATCGAATCGCCACCGAAGCCGGGTTCTGAGACGAAGCCGGGTTCTGAGACGACAACGGCCTGTCTCCCGATATCGCCAGGGAGACAGGCCATTTCGCATATTGGCTGGAGAGAGGTGACCGCCGGGAACAGGATGTCCGGCGGTCACACCGCTATCAGGGCACGAGTACCGACAGCGCTTCGGCAATACAGGCGGGCTTGTCGCCGCCCTCGCGTTCGATGGTCACCCGAGCCGTCACCTGGACCCCCGCTTTGGTCGGCTCGAGCTTCACCAGTTCTACTCCCGCCCGCACGCGAGTACCCGATGGCACCGGCGACGGGAAGCGAACCTTATTGCTGCCGTAGTTGATTCCCATCTTCACCCCGTCGACGCGGTACACCTGCCAGACCAACTGCGGCAATAGGGATAGGGTCAGATAGCCGTGGGCGATCGTCGTGCCGAACGGTCCCTGCGCGGCACGCTCCGGATCGACGTGAATCCACTGACGGTCACCGGTCGCCTCGGCGAACAGATCGATCTGCTCCTGGGTCACGGTGTGCCATTCGCTGTAGCCGAGATGGGTTCCCACGGCCTGCTCGAGCTCGCCGATTCCATTGAATACCTTCATATTCACTCCTCAGACTGTCGGCGCACCGGCGACGTAGAGTACCTGTCCGGTGACGTACGACGCGCCCTCGCTGACAAAGAACGACACCGTGTGCGCGATATCCTCGGGCTTGCCGACGCGCCCCACCGGAATCCGCGCCACCAGGGTCTTGCTGAACTCCTCGAACGAAACACCCATGCGCTCGGCGGTGGCGGCGGTCATCTCGGTTTCGATGAAGCCCGGCGCGACGGCGTTCACGGTGACGCCGAATTTACCGAGTTCGATCGCGAGCGTTTTGGTGAATCCCTGCAGTCCGGCCTTGGCCGCGGCGTAGTTGGCCTGGCCACGGTTGCCGAGCGCCGAAGTGCTGGAGAGATTGATGATGCGGCCCCAACCCGCGTCGGTCATGTACTTCTGCGCCGCGCGGCTCATCAGGAAGGATCCGCGCAGGTGCACGCCCATGACCGCGTCCCAGTCGTCGACGCTCATCTTGTACAGCATGTTGTCACGAATGATGCCCGCATTGTTCACCAGGACGGTCGGAGCGCCCAGTTCGGCGGCGACCCGCTCGACCGCCGCAGCGACGGCCTGTTCATCGGCGACGTTCGCGCCGACCGCGAGCGCCCGGCCACCGGCCGATTCGATCTCGGCGACAACGGTTTTGCAGGCCTGCTCGTCGAGGTCGAGCACGGCGATCGCGAATCCGTCTGCCGCCAGCCGCTTGGCGACGGTCGCGCCGATGCCGCGTGCGGCACCGGTCACGATGGCGGTTCGGGTTGTCTCACTGCTCATTACGGTTCTCTCTTTCGAATTCGGTTGGCACCGTTTACGGTTCGAAGATCACACGGCCGACGGTCTCACCGTCGGCGAGGCGCTGCAGTCCCGCAGCCACGTTATCCAGTGGTAGCCGCTCGCCGATCAGGGGTTTCACCGAACCCCGCTCGGCCAGCCCGGTCAACTCCAGATGGCAGTCGCGTACCGCCTGCGGATCCTTGTCGCGATACAGGCCCCAGTGCAGGCCGAGGATCGAATAGTTCTTCACCAGTGCGTGATTCAGCGCGGTGGACTGGATCTGGCCGCCCGCGAAACCGACGACCAGGATGCGTCCCTCGAAGGCGATGCATTTGGTGGACCGCTGATACACCTCACCGCCGACCGGGTCGTACACCACATCCGCACCGCGACCGCCGGTCGCGTCCCGCACAACCGAGACGAAATCCTGTGCGCTGCGATCCACCACGATGTCTGCGCCGAGCGCCCGCGCGACCTCGGCCTTGGCCGCGCTGCCGACCACCCCGATCACCGTGGCACCGGCCGCCTTACCCAATTGCACTGCCGCACTGCCGACGCCACCGGCCGCCGCATGTACCAGCAGCGTCTCCCCCGCCCGCAGACCAGCGCGTCGATGCAGGCCGAACCAGCCCGTCTGGTAGCCGATGAAGAGGGCGGCGGCCTCGGCATCATCGAGCGCCGCCGGGGCGGGAAAGACAGCCGCGGCGTCCATGACCGCCAGTTCCGCGAAACCTCCCCAGGGCAGTGCCGTAGTGCCGAGCACCCGGTCACCGACCGCGATGCCGCCGACGTCGGCACCTACCGCAACCACCTCACCGCACAGTTCCACCCCGGGGGTGAACGGGAGTTCGGGCTTGATCTGGTACTCGCCCCGGCACATCAGCACATCCGGGAAGTTCGCGGCCGCGGCGCGGGTCCGCACCACCACCTGGCCCGATGCAGGCTTGGGCTCCTCCAATTCGACCAGTCGCAATACCTGCGCCGGTTCGCCCAATTCCGTTACCCGCCACGCCTTCACGCCACACCTCCGGTCAGGGTGACGCCGCCGTCGACGACGATCAGCTGGCCGGTCAACCACGCCGCGTCATCGGAGAGCAGGAAGGCGGCGACGCTGCCGATGTCCTCGGGGACGCCGAGGCGCTTGAGCGGATAGGCCGAAGCGACCTGCTCCTCGCGGCCGTCATAGAGCGCGGTGGCGAATTGGGTCTTCACCACGGCGGGCGCGATCGCGTTCACCCGGATCGACGGACCGAGTTCGACCGCTAACTCCTGGGTGATGTGTACCAGCATCGCCTTGGTCGCCCCGTAGAACCCGATGCCGGGTGCGGGCTTGATTCCGGCCACTGACGCGACATTGACCACCGAGCCACCGTGCTCGCCCAGCCATGCCTTGTGCGCCTGTTGCACCCAGGAGATCGCCGCCAGGCAGTTCACCTCGAAGACTTTACGGGCCGCGGCCAGGTCGAGTTCGACCATCGGCCCGTACACCGGGTTGATGCCGGCATTGTTGACCAGGAAGTCGACCGAACCGAAGGTCTCCAGCGTGCGCTCGATGGCCTCGGTCTGATGTTCGACGTCGTCGGCTCGTCCCGCGACCGCGATGGCGCGCTCGGGTCCGCCGAGTTCGGCGACCACCGCGTCCAGCGCGTCTTTTTTGCGGGCGGTCACACAGACCCGCGCACCGTCGGCCACCAGCCGCTGCGCGATGGCCAGCCCGATACCGCGGCTGGCTCCGGTGACAACCGCCGTCTTCCCGTCGAAACGACCCATTACGTAAGCCTCTCCTGATGCCTGACCTGCGTGACCAAGACTCACCGAACTTGATTCCGACGTCAAGTTCAGAAGTTGCTCCGCGTCACGTGATACAGGTCACATGACTATTGCTCAGTGAGCTTCTTTCAACTGAAGAGCGTTGAACCACAACTGATTCAGCGTTTTCACCAACTTCTCGAAGGAGACCTTCCGCCCCTCGACGAATACGAAATACGCCATGCGGCTCACCATGCTCGACAGCGCCAGCGAGGTGACCTCGGCATCCAACTCGGCATCCACCAGGCCACGATCCTGCAGATTTCGAATCATCACGGCATTGCGATCAACGAATGCCAGGGCGCGTTCGAAGCGCAGCACCCGGAACTTCTCATCAATCTTCGACACCTGCTCGAGCACGGCCATCAGCCGCGCATTTCGCCGGTATGAGAGCAGATACTCGCGATTGGCGGCGGCGATCAGCTCGCGCGGATCGTCGATGCCGACCCGCTCCCGAACGTGCGGGTGCAGCATTTCCTCACGCACCTGCTCGACGACCGCGGCGAAGATCTCTTCCTTGCTGTCGAAGTAGGTATAGAACGATCCAGAGGCGACCCCGGCCGCCTTGGAGATATCGCTGATTCTGGCATCGAGGAAGCCGTCGCGTTCGAACACCTCGCGCGCCGCGGTCACCAGCGCGGACCTGGTGCGCATGCCACGCTTACTCCGTGGGGGCACCCGACCGGGCCGGTCCTCGGTGGCTTCCTGGGCGTTCACTGCCTCACTCGCTGTCGTACGGCTCTGACGTGGTGGATCGTAACAGCGCACACCGCTCCCGCGACCCCGCGATGCCGTGGGGCAACCAGGTTCGGCCCAACATCTATTGAACATGACGCCAAATTCAAGTAGCGTCCGACCCACTGGCGTGGCCTGGGTCACATCAGTTCTCGCCCACTCATCAATCTGGAGCAAGCCATGCCTGCGAATCCGGCTTCCCCGACCGCATCGGATCAGCCGACCAATGTCGCCGACCGGTGCTGGCAGCACGCCATCGAACGCCCCGACGCCATCGCGCTGCTCACCGCGGACGCACAGCTGTCCTACGGCGAATTGGCCAGGCGCAGCGCGGCTTACGGCGGCCTGCTGCGCGAATCCGGTATCGCCGCTGGCGACCGGGTGCTGCTTGTCGCGCCCACCGTCGGTGAATTCGTCATCGCATATCTGGGCGCGCAGCTCATCGGCGCCATCGTCATCACCATGAACACCATGGCAACCGCGCCCGAAATCGGTTATGTGCTGGATGATTCCGGTGCACGGATCGTCATCGTCTGGCACAGCGCGCAGCAGGCCGCGCAGGAGGCGGCCGCCGATCGGAATCTGCCGTTGCTCGTACTCACGCCGGGCGCGCATGCCGAGCCGTCGCAGCCCGTGGCCGAACCGGTGCGCCGCCGCACAGACGACACCGCGGTGCTGCTCTACACCTCCGGAACCACCGGCAAACCGAAGGGCGTCGAGCTCACCGTCGCCAACCTGACCGAGACCGCGCGGATCTTCACAGACCAGCTGCAGCTGGGCCCGGACGATCGCTTCGGGACCGGACTGCCACTGTTCCATGTCTACGGGCAGGCAGTGTGTCTGCTCACCGCGCTGCATGCGGGCGCATCCTTCGCCATGGTGACGCCCTTCGAACCGCGGGCCATGATCGCGATGATCCGCGATCAGCAGCTCACCCACGTCGCCGGTGTACCGACGATGTGGAATGCGATGCTGCACGCGGCCGGTGACTACGGTGCGGCGGATTTCGCGAGCCTGCGGCTTGCGGCATCCGGCGGGGCGTCACTACCCGGTGAGGTGATTCGAGCCTTCTCGGAACGCTTCGGCTGCACCATTCTCGAGGGCTACGGACTTACCGAATCCACAGGTGCGGCGACCTACAACCCGCTCAACCGCGAACAGCGGGTGGGATCGGTCGGCGCCGTGCTGCCCGGAACGTCGATCGAGGTCCGCGATCCAGACGGCAAGGTGGTGCCCGCCGATGCCGTGGGCGAGATCTTCCTACGCGGTCCGAGCATCATGAAGGGGTACTGGAACCGGCCCGACGCCACCGCCGCCGATTTGTCCGCGGGCTGGTTGAAGAGCGGCGATCTGGGCCGGGTCGACGCCGAGGGCTATGTCTACATCGTCGACCGCGCCAAGGACCTCATTATTCGCGGCGGATACAACGTCTACCCCCGCGAGGTCGAGGAAGTGCTCTACCAGCATCCCGACATCGTCGAGGTAGCGGTCGTCGGAATTCCGGACGACCACTACGGCGAGGACGTCGGCGCGGTCGTCGCCGCCACACCCGGGGTCGAACTCGACCCGGCGGATCTGCGGTCGTGGGCCAAAGAGCGGCTGTCCGCATACAAAGTGCCGCATCGCTTCGCCTTCACCGACCAGCTCCCCAAGGGCGCCACCGGCAAGATCCTCAAGCGCGCTCTCGACCCGAACCTCTTCACAGATAAGGCGAGCCGATGACCGCGATCCCCACTGCGACCGGAGCCGTCGACTCCGCCGAACTCGGCCGCGTCCTGGTGCATGAGCACGTCTTCGTACTGGGCGAGGAATTCCGGCAGAACTACGCCGACTGGGACGAGGACGCCCGCGTCGACGATGCCGTCCAGCAGCTCGACGAGTTGAAATCCCTCGGCATCGACACCATTCTCGACCCGACCGTGCTCGGGCTGGGCCGCTATCTGCCGCGCATCCAGAAGATCGCGGCCAGAACGGATTTGCGGATCATCGTCGCCACCGGCATCTACACCTACAACGATGTCCCGTTCCAATTCCATTACACCGGCCCCGGTTTGCTGTTCGACCGGCCGGAACCGATGGTGGAAATGTTCGTCAAGGACCTCACCGAGGGCGTCGCCGATACCGGTGTGCGCGCCGGATTCCTCAAGTGCGCCATCGAGGAGCCCGGACTGACGCCCGGCGTCGAGCGGGTCATGCGCGCGGTCGGGCAGGCGTCGACGCAAACGGGCGCGCCGATCACCGTGCACACCAACCCGCACACTCGATCCGGCCTGGTGGCGCAACGGGTGCTGGCCGAGGAAGGCGCGGACCTGAGCCGCGTGGTGATCGGTCACTCCGGCGACACCACCGACATCGATTACCTCACCGAACTCGCCGACGCCGGATCGCTGCTCGGCATGGATCGATTCGGGCTCGATGTCCTGCTGCCGTTCGAGGATCGGATCGACACCATTGTCGAACTGGTGCGGCGCGGCTACCTGGACAAGATCGTTATCGCGCACGACGCGGCGTGCCACATCGACTGGTTTGATCCGGAGGCCAAAGCGCAGGTGGCGCCGCGGTGGAACTATCGCCACATCAGTGCAGATGTGCTTCCGGCGCTGATCGCGCGGGGACTCACCGAGGACGATATCGACGCGATTCTGGTGCGCAATCCGCGCCGGTACTTCCAGAAGTAATGCACATAACGGAGAAATCCTTTGACTACCGTGTCCCCACACAGTGCCCATCTGACGTTCCGCGCGCTCGAGCCGATACACGGCATGATCTACTTCACCCCACACGGCCCAGAGGCGTACCGCGAGCTGGGCATTACCGACCCGCGCATGATGTACTTCGCCTCGCGGTCCGCGGCATTCGGGCCGGTGCCCGCCTCGGTCACCATCGCCACATTCTTCAATTTCAATCCGGTCGCGGTGCGGGCCGTCATCCCGGCCGCATGGGAAATCGCTGCTCCCGCAGAGATTTTCCGAGCTCGTATGCATGCGGTCGATCGGTCGCTTCGGCAGGCATGGGGCGATGACATCACCAGTCCTGAGGTGAGTGCAGCCGCCGAGCTTGCCCGGCGCGCCGCTGAACGTGCTTGCGAACGGCCGCAGGGGCGTGCGCTGTTCGCGGCGCATGCGGCGCTGCCGTGGCCTGAGGAACCGCATCTGGTGCTGTGGCATGCGCAGACACTGTTGCGGGAGTATCGCGGTGACGGACACGTCGCCCTGTTGCTGACGGCGGGGCTGGACGGGATCGAGGCATTGATCACACACAGCGCGACCGGTGAGATATCGCCGGAAGTGTTGCGCGCCAGCCGATCCTGGAGCGAGCAGGACTGGGCCGACGGTGTGCGACGGCTTCGGGCGCGGGGGTGGTTGGCCGATGATGGTGTCGTGCTCAGCGAACACGGCTCGCAGCGGCGTGGTGCGATCGAGAGCCAGACGGATGAACTCTCGGTCTACCCGTACGAGGCGATCGGCGAAGCCGGATGTGCGCGCCTGCGTGCGCTGGCTTCGCCGTTGGCGATCCGGGTTCTCGAAGGCGGCCTCGGATTCCCGCCGATGCTGTCCGCACGCTACCGGCAGGTGGTCGGGTAGTCCTGTCAGCTGACGCTGCGGGCGAAATCGATCAGTGCGGCGCTGACTTCGGCTGCGCGTTCCTGTTGAATCCAATGTCCCGCCCCGTCGAGGACAATGGAGGCCCGCAGGTCGGACAGTATGGCGGCCATCTTGGCTGTCGGGGTGAACCGGATGACGGCATCCTCCGATCCGGCGATGAACAGCGCGGGCTGGTGGATCTTCGCATCAGCCAGGTGCGCGCTCTGTTCCCAGTTGCGGTCGAGGTTGCGGTAGTAATTGAGCCCGCCGGTGAACCCGGTGGCCGTGAAAGTCGCTATGTAGTAACCGAGTTCGTCT
Organism: Nocardia sp. NPDC049737; assembly: GCF_040674755.1. Lineage (NCBI taxonomy): Bacteria > Bacillati > Actinomycetota > Actinomycetes > Mycobacteriales > Nocardiaceae > Nocardia > Nocardia sp. NPDC049737. Next base: position 184,301 of record NZ_JBFANH010000009.1, read on the forward strand.
GCACTCAGCCATGCCGGAGCTGCCATCTCGGAACCGTTGCCGCTCAACAGATCCCGCGCACCGACGACATCGTCCTGCAGCAGAGTACGACGCACATCCGACGCGAGCTCCGCGTCCGCACGGCCCGGCTCCTGGAACCAGCACATATAGAAGTCGTCACCCAGCCGCGATCGCAGAATCGGCAACGGCGGCGCGACCGACCGCGGCGTAGCCGGAACACTCAACCCCGCAACGGCCCGCACCCGATCCGGATGCCGAAGGGCCAGCTGCCACACCACCGACGCACCCCAGTCATGACCGACGAAGATCGCATCCTCGACACCGACCTCATCGAGCAACCCGACAAGATCACCACATAGCGCGACCATGTCGTAATCCTCGATCCGCCCCGGCCGAGAACTACCACCGTATCCACGCATATCCGGCGTCAACGTCCGAAAACCCGCTTTGGCAAGCGCGAAAACCTGGTGCCGCCAAGAGAATCCGAGCTCGGGAAAGCCATGACAGAACACCACCGGGGGACCGTCACCATGCTCGACAACCCGCAACTCGATCCCATTGGTCGCGACCTGCCGACTACCCAGCCCCAGCCACTCATCGAGCAGATTACGTGAATCCATGGGTCACCTCGTCTACCACGGCAATATAGATCGCCACCGTATTCGATTCTGACGTCGAGTTCAACTTCCGACGGCCGACGCCTGGTATCCGAGAACCGGCTCGAACTCGAGGTCGCGCCGCTGGCCTGCGTAGAGCTGGGATTGGATCCACCGCAGCGCTGTCGCGGCTGATCTCAGCCTTCCGCCAACTCCTGGGCGGCTTCTTGGCCCGCCACGCCGGTTCGCCGCAGGAAGTCGGCGATCACCTCGAGTTCGGCTTCGGAGTAGCGAACACACAGTTCATCCCATGCGGTTGTTCATGCCGGAGAACAGCTCGAATAGTTCCGAATTTCGTTCGCGCACAGCGTGTAAGGTGACCGCGCGACGGTCCGTGGAGTCCGGGTCACGTTCGCGGACGATCCATCCGCCCTTCTGCAGCCGATCGAGGATTCCGGTCATGGTCGCGGGGTGCAGTCCGGCGTGGCGCGCCAAGGCCGTCGGGGACATGGGGCCGTGTCGGTTGATCAGGTCGAGGCAAGTCCAATCGACGTCCTCGAGTTCGACCCCACCGAAACGGCGATTGAGCAGCGAAAGCTGAATATTCAAGTCACGCAATGCTTCCCGCACGTCGGCCGTCAGTCTCCGACGGCTGCGGGTCGAAGCAGGACCCGTTACTGAATTCATTGTCCGCCACCTCGCCTACGTTTATACGGTTTTCATATCATACGTAGGCGAGGGGCAGATACGGCTCGCGGACGTGCGTGATCGGCTCCGATCAGACCGGAACGACGCGGAAGACCGCGATTCGATGCGCCGATGCGGCCACGCCATCGGGAGTGGCGGCTTCGGCCAGTCCGGTGGTGACGAAACGCTTGCCGACGCTCTTCGGACTCGTCGACACCAATTCGTGCAGCAGCGGCGGGCGCTCGTCTACCGGCACCTCGACCAGGCGCGCCGTGGACGACCTGCGACCGCGGGTCAGCGTGACGGTTTCGGCCGCACGCGCATTCACGACCCACGCGGCCTTCGGGAACGCCTGGAAGATGAAGCGACCACTGTCGAGCTTGTTCACCGCGATCGGGAAGGTGCGCAACTGCCCGCTGCGCCGCCCCGCGACCGTGAGCAGTTGCATAGGACCGAAGGCGATGCCTATCCGCTGCAGCCCGACGATGACCTTGTTGATGGTGTTGGTTGTCCGACGGTAACTATCTGCACTCATGCTTACAATCGTAGCCGAGATTATATGTGTTTCATATCTTCTACTTCACATATCGGCACCACTGAACGCGTCATCTGCTGCCCACCGACGATTCATCGCCGACGTAGGCCGACCACAGCCTGCGGTACGGGCCGTCGACTTCGAGAAGTTCGGTGTGGCGGCCGGTTTGGAGCAGTCGGCCCTCGCCGACGACCAGGATGAGGTCGGCAGCCGCGGCGGTGGCCAGGCGGTGGGCCACGACGATGGTGGTACGACCCGCGATGAGCACATCGACGGCCGCGCGGACGCGGGCATCGGTGGCCAAGTCGAGAGAGGCGGTGGCCTCGTCGAGTATGAGGATGTCTGGTTCCACCAATTGGGCGCGCGCCAGGGCCAGTAGTTGGCGCTGACCGGCGGACAGACCCGCACCGTGCGCACCGATCGGCTGGCGGTAGCCGTTTTCGAGGGCGGCGATCATCTCGTGCGCGCCGACAGCGCGTGCCGCCCATTCTATTTCGGCCGGGGTGGCATCGGGCTTGCCGTAGGCGATGGCGGCGTGCACAGTGTCGCCGAACAGGAATGGTTCCTGCGGCACCACACCCAGCCGTTTGCGATAGTCGCGCAACCGATATCGACGGATATCGACGCCGTCGACGAGTACCGCGCCCTCGGTGGTGTCGTACAGGCGCGCGAGCAGTTTCACCAGAGTGGATTTGCCCGCACCGGTTTCGCCGACCACGGCCACCTTCTCGCCGGGCGCGATCGTCACATCGATATTCGACAGCACCCGCGTACCGGCACTGTCGTAGGCGAAACCGACACCGCGGAACTCGATTTCGCCCGCCAGCCGGTCGACGGTGCGGGCATCGGGTGCGTCCGGCGTGGTGACGGGTTCGCGCATCAGGACGCCGATGCGCTCGACACCGACGACCGCCTGCTGATAGCTGTCGAAAACCTGCGACAGCTGCTGAATCGGCGCGAACAGCAGATCAATGTAGAGCAGGAATGCGATCAAAGTGCCTGCGGTGAGCGCGTTCTCGCGCACCTGGTGCACACCGACGGCGAGTACGGCGGCGGTGGCGATCACCGACACGATCTCGATGAACGGGAAGAACAGCGCCATCAGCGTCTGGCTGTGCAGCCGCGCATTGCGGTAACCCCAGGAACGGCGCTCGAATTCGCGCTGGTTGATCGCCTCCCTGCGGTAGGCCTGGGTCACCGCGATGGTGTCGACATTTTCCTGCAGATAGGCGTTGGCGGCACTGACCTGTTCGCGCGCGAGGTTGTACGCGGGCACCGAGGCTCGGCGGAACGCGACCGTGGCGGCCATCAGCACCGGCAGCAGCGCGAACACCACCAGCGCCAACTCGGCATCGATCACAACCAGCGCGACCACCACGCCGCCGATGGTGAGCGTGCTGGTCAGGGCCACTGTCAGCCCGGTCTGCAGAAAGGTGGACAGCCCGTCCACGTCGGTGATCATCCGGGTCATGATGCGGCCGGCCAGTTCTCGCTCATAGAACTGCAGACCCAGCCGTTGCAGTTGCGCGAAGACCTTCACGCGCAGCCCGTACAGCAACCTTTCCCCGGCCCGCCCGGTAACCCGCACCTGCGCGACGGTGATCACCCAGTCCACGACCACCAGCACCAGCGCCGAGGCCGCCGCCAGCAGCAGGACCTGGCGGGCACCGACCAGCACACCCCGGTCGATGCCGTAGCGCACCAGGAACGGAATGAGCGTCTGCGCCAGCGCGTCCAGGGCCACCAGTCCCAGTCCGGCCAGCAGCGGCACCGCGAAGGGCCGCAGCAATCCTGGCAGATCGAAGTTCGGCTCCGGGGTGTGCGAAAACTGTTCGGGCACATCGGGTTCACCGGTCACTGCGGGCAACCGGTCGATCAGTGCGCGCACATCGCCGCTGGGTGGCGCACTCGACATCATCCCGCCACCCAGATGACCGCCCATGCCTCCGGGCCCGCCCGCGGCCCGCTGGGAGAATGCCTTCGCCATCTGCTCCAGCGTGCGCGACTCGTCACCGTCGGTGTCGGTGTGCACCCACAATCCCGCGGTGGGCACGGGGTCGGTTACCGCGGTCAGATCGGCCGCGATACTCGCCGGATCGGGCGGGGTGAACAGGGTGTGGAACAGCTCGCCGGAAGCCTGCAGCTCGTGCAGGGTGCCGAGTTCGGCCACCCGTCCGCCGTCGAGCACCGCGACCCGGTCGGCCAGCGCCAGCGTCGAAATGCGGTGTGCCACCACGATTGTGGTGCGCCGACGCACCTCGGCGGCGATGCGGGCGAAGATCTCCTCCTCCACCTGTGCGTCGATGGCGGAGGTGGCATCGTCGAGGACCAGCACCGGGGCGTCGGTGATCAGGGCGCGTGCCAAAGCCAGTCGTTGCCGCTGCCCGCCGGAAAGCCGTTGTCCGCGTTCCCCGATGACGGTATCGAGCCCTTCGGGCAGCGCGGCGACGAAATCGGCGGCGGCGGCCAGATACAGTGCGTGCCATACCTGTTCGTCGGTAGCGTCCGGGCGTCCGTAGGAGACGTTGGCTCGCACGGTGTCCGCCATCAGCGAGGTGTCTTCGAAGACCATAGCCACTCGACTCCGCAGGTTCGAGAGCTCGCGGATATCGGTGCCATCCAACAGGATCCGGCCCGCATCGGGATCGAACAATCGCGGTAGCAGCTGCACCAGAATCGATTTGCCGGAACCGGCCGCACCCGCGATGGCGACCGTCTCCCCCGGCTCGACCGTGAGATCGAGATCGCGCAGTACCGCAGGCTGACCCTCGAAAGCGAAACGCACACCGTGGAATTCGATCCGTGGCGCACCGTCCGAGACGTCGACGGCCTGCCCAGCGGCCGACTCGCCCGGCGGTGGGGTCTCGATCACTTCGCGCACCCGTTCCAGCGATGCCTTCCCCTGCTGGCTGACCGTCAGCAGCATGGAGAACATGCGGACCGGCGTGGCGAACGACCCCAGATAGGTCATGAACGCGAGAAATGTGCCGAGCGTGATGGACTGCCGCAACGCCAGCAGCCCACCGACCACGAGAACCAACGCCTGCCCTGCCGCGGGCACCGCCTGCATAACCGGCGTGAACCGGCTGGTAATGCGGGTGACGCGCAGCCGCGACCGGTACAGGTCACGAGCGGACGCGGCCAACTGCTCGAGTTCGTGCGATTCCTGCCCGAACCCCTTCACCACCCGCACCCCGGCCACCGCGGCCTCCACCCGCATGGCGACCTCGGCTGCCCGGGCCTGCGCATCCCAGTTGGCCGGGAAAAGCACACGCTGACTGCGCGCGGTGATCAACCACAGCGCGGGCACCACCAGCAGCGCGATCACGCTCAGCATCGGCGACATCGACGCCATCAGCAACAGCGACGCGGCGATCAGCACAACATTGCCCGCGACCAGCGGAACCAGTTGCAGGAACATCTGGATCAACGTCACATCGGTAATGGCGCGACTGACCACCTGCCCGGTGTACAGCCCCGCCCGCTGGCGTCCGTTCAGGCGCAGCAGCGCCGCGAACAGGTCGCGGCGCAGGTCGTGCTGCACATCCAGTGACAGCCGCGAGGATCCGGTCCGCCGCAGGTATCCCGCGACGAACCGGACGGATCCGATCGCCAACAGCACGAGCACCCACGGCAGCACCGATGCGGCTGTGCTGGTCAAGGTGTCGACCACATGCCGCACCAGCAGCGGCAGGATGGCCGTGAGTACCGCGGCCACCACCGAACCCACACACGCGACGCTTACCGTCCACCGATGTTCGGCACAGCGCCGCAGCAGATAACGAATCCAGCCGTCGGCAGTCGCGTCGCCGGAACAGTCCGAGCCCGAACTCATCCGGCGACCACGAGTGCGTCCGCGTCGGCGAACTGGTTGGTGGGCCGCTCCAGGCCGTAGTGCCCGCGCAGCGTGGTCTCGGTGTACTCGGTGCGGAACAGTCCGCGCCGCTGCAGAATCGGCACCACCTCGTCGACGAATCGTGCCAGGCCCGAGGGCAGGACGGCGGGCATGATGTTGAATCCGTCCGCGGCGCCGCGGGTGAACCATTCCTCGATGGTGTCGGCCACCTGTTCGGCGGTACCCGCGAAGGTGTGGTGGCCGCGTCCGCCGCCGAGTCGTCCGATCAGCTGGCGCAGCGTAAGCCGTTCGCGCCGAGCCAGATTCACGATGAGGGTGAAGCGGCTCTTGGCGCCCTGGATCTCGTCCTCGGTGGGCAGATCCTCGGGCAGTTCGCTGTCCAGGTCGAGGTCCTCCACCGGAATGCCCCAGGTGCGGGCCAGCTGGCGCTTGGCGTATTCGGGCGAGATCAGCCGTTCCAGCTCGGCATCCAGTTCGCGGGCGTGCTCCTCGGTATCACCGATGACCGGCACGATGCCCGGCAGGATCTTGATGCTCTCCGGATCGCGGCCGAATGCGACGGCGCGGCGCTTCAGGTCGGTGTAGAACTCGAGGCCGTCCTCGATCGTCTGCTGTGCGGTGAACACCGCTTCGGCATAGCGGGCGGCGAATTCCTTACCGTCCTCGGAGGATCCGGCTTGCACGAGCACCGGGTACGCCTGCGGCGAGCGCGGCACATTCAGCGGGCCCGCGACCTTGAAGAAGTGTCCCTCGTGTTCGATCTTGCGGACCTTGTCCGGGTCGGTGTGAATCCCGGATTCCTTATCGGCGAGTACTGCGTCGTCCTGCCAGCTGTCCCACAATTTCGTTGCCACATCGACGAATTCGGCGGCCTTGTCGTAGCGCAGCTTGTGGTCGGGGACATCGTCGAGCCCGAAATTTCGCGCGGCATCCGCACCGGCGGTCGTGACGATATTCCAGCCGACGCGCCCGTTCGACACCCAGTCCACCGACGCGAATCGGCGCGCCAGGTTGAACGGCGAGTTGTAGCTGGTGGACGCGGTGGCGATGAGCCCGATCCGCGAGGTCTGCACGGCGATCGCGGTGAGCAGGACGGTCGGCTCCAGCTTGCCGCTGGGGCGGCGGCCGGTATCGCCGAAGAGCACCGGGCTGTCGGCGAAGAAGATGGAGTCCAGCTTTCCGCGCTCGGCGATGCGCGCGAGGTTCACGTAGTGCTCGATCTTGGTGTTCGAGTGCGGATCGGACTCGGGCAGCCGCCACGAAGCTTCGTGATGTCCGGTCGACATCAGAAATGCGTTGAGGTGCAATTGTTTCGACATGATGTTCCTTTCAGACGCCGGCGGGGACGACGCCGAGCGTGGTCAGTAGGGTGCGGCGGATGCGCGGCTGCCCGTACCGCATCGCGCACCGGCAGTGACGCCCGCTGCGCGCGGCGCACGTTCGGCGCAATCCGCCAGCGACGACTCCGCGCCTCACCGACGGCCAGCCGCGTGATCGCGCCCGCGGCCGAACGCGGGCCTGTCAACCCGACCGGGATATCATCGACCCCGCCCGATCCGCGCGACACCCTTGCGCTCGAGCCGATTCTGAGAGTGCGCCTGCACGAAGGCCAGAGGCTGAAGATGTACTGCAATGGGATCGGAGCGATCACCCCTTCGGAACACCGAGGGCACCAACCGATTCAGGCCGACACCGCGGACCGGATAGTCGGCAGACCGAGGTTGTCGCGCAGCGTGGTTCCGCTGTATTCGGTGCGCAGAACACCGCGGTCCTGCAGTAGCGGCACCACCTTGTCGACGAATTCATCGATGCCCCATGGCACCAGATGCGAGCCGAGGATGAAGCCGTCGGAGCCGTCGTTCTGCACGAAGGTATCGATCTGCTCGGCGACCTGGGCGGGCGTGCCGACCAGGGGCCCGCGTTCGAACTGATCGATCACCACCTCCCGCAGGGTGAGCTTCTTCGCCTCGGCCACCTGGCGCAGGCGCTCGACCGTGGCGAACCGATCCTGATGTACGAAGGCACGCCCCTGGATGATCGGCGCAGCGTCGGGATCCGGATCGATATCGGGCACCGGGCCCTCCGGGTCGTAGCCGGACAGGTCGCGGTTCCAGATCTGTTCCAGCAGGATCAGCGCGGTCTGTCCGGTGACCTGCTCATTGCGCACGGTGTGGAACTTCTCGATCGCCTCGGCCTCGGTATCGCCGAGCACGAAACTCGCCGACGGCAGGATCTTGATGTCATCGGCCGCACGTCCGGCCGCGACCGCACGCGCCTTGATATCGCGGTAGAAGTCCGCGGCCTCCGGCAGCTTGCCGTACGGGGAGAAGATGGCGTCGGCATTGGCGGCGGCGAAGGCGCGGCCCTGTGGGGAGACACCGGCCTGCAGGATCACCGGCCGCCCCTGCGGGCTGCGCGGCACGGTGAACCGCCCGGAGATATCGAATTGTTCGCCGTGGAAGGCGAATGCACCAGCATCCGGGCGGGCCAGGTACCGGCCGGATTCCTTGTCGGCGACAATATCGGTGACATCCCACGAATCCCACAGGGCACGAACGGCATTCAGCGTCTCCTCGGCCCGCACATAGCGGTCTGCCGGATCGAGGAAGCCGCCGCGGCGGAAGTTCTGGCCGGTGAAGGCGTCGAAGGAGGTCACCACATTCCAGGCGGCGCGACCACCGGACAGATGATCCAAACTCGCGAGCTGGCGGGCCAACTCATACGGCTCGTTGAAGGTGGCGTTGATCGTGCCCGCCAATCCGAGATGTTCGGTCACCGCGGCGATCGAGGCCAGCACGGTGAAGGTATCGGGGCGGCCGATAACGTCCTGATCGAAGATCTTGCCCGCACGTTCGCGCAGGATGAGACCTTCGGCGAGGAAGAAGAAGTCGAATTTGCCGCGTTCGGCGGTGCGCGCGGTGTGTTCGAAACTGCTGAAATCGATCTGGCTGCCGGCCTCGGGATGCCACCAGGCGGTGTGGTGGTTGACGCCGCCGAGGTAGGCGCCCAAGATGACCTGCTTACGTGGAGTACTCATACTGACCTCGCTCAGGCAGTCGCGTAACGGTTGGGAACGTCGGTGGACAAGCCGAGCAGTGCGCGCAGCGGACCATCCGGATAGCCGGTGCGGAACACACTCCGGCGTTGCAGGGCGGGAACGAGCCGGTCGGTGATGGCGGCCAGGTCATCGACCGCGACACCCGGTCGCAACCGGAAGCCGTCGATCCCCTGCGCGCTCCATTCGGTGAGCAGTTCGGCGAGTTCCTCCGCGCTACCCGCGAAAATACCTGCATCCGAAGCGAATTCGGCACCGGAGAGCTCGTTCAACCGCGCCAGTCGTTGCGGACCGGTCGCCTCGTCGGTGTCGAGGAATACGACGATATCGGCATGGACCCGCAGCGGTTCGCCCACGCGATCGACGCGGGCCGCGGCGACCGCGACCTGCTCCAGAATCACTCCGGGTCCCGCCTGGCGGCTCGGCGTGACGAAAACCAGATCCACTGAGCGGGCAGCGAATTCATAGATCAGCGGACCGTGCGCCAGTGCCGCGACCACCGGCTGCCCCTGCGGCGGGCGCGGTGTGATCGACGGCCCACGGACACTGAAGAAGCGGCCCTCGAAATTGATGTAGTGCAGTTTGTCGCGATCGATGAAACGGCGGGTGGCCACCTCGCGAATTTCCGCGTCGTCCTCCCAACTGTCCCACAGCCGCCGCGCCACCTCGACCGCATCGGCGGCTTCTTCGAACAGCTCGTGCGTCTCGCGCGGAAATATCCCCGACGCAACAGCTTCCGCGATATCGGCGACCGTTGGTTCATGCACTTCGCGACGGCCGAACTGCGCGGCCTCCTCGGCGCTGCCGGAGACCCGCACCTGCCAGCCCGCCCGGCCGCGCGAGGTGTAGTCGAGGGTGGCGATCGACTTGGAGACATGGAACGGTTCGGTATGGGTGACCGTCACGGTCGGGATGAGCCCGATGTGCCGGGTGCTCGGCGCGACCCGCGCGGCAATCAGATTGGCATCGATCCGGGCTCGGACCCGGTCGACGGCGTCATCGGAGGGCTCATGCGGCGTCCCCGGAACCCGCAGGGTGTCCTCGATGCTCACGAAATCGAGCAGTCCGCGCTCCGCGGTGGCGACCAGATCCGTCCAGTAACCGGGGCTGAACAGCTCGGTGGGTCGGGAGTTCGGCTCCCGCCACGCGGCCGGATGCCAGCCCGCTCCATCGAGCGCGACGCCGAGATGTAGTTGTTTCGGTGCCATCGTCTCCCATTCCTGTGCATGCGCGAATGTTGTGTGCTGCAACGCGCGAACCGCTGCGCGTCCCACTCGAACGTTGCGCAGCGCTGACTGCGACCGACGGCGGTGCTGACGGGAAGGACTCCGCGCAGACCTCATATCACGTGGCCACGTGATATTCGTGGTGGTCCCGACCTGGCCTTCCGCCGCTGGTGTCAACGATTGAGATCAGCTCGAGCGCTGGGAAATACGCTGCGAGCGAGGGAATCGACGACAGCCACCGGATAGAAATTCCGCTGAGCACAACCGGTGCCGATACTCGTGCGCCCCGCTAACGTTCTCCGGTCGGACCCTGTTGCGGAGGAGTGCGCGATGACCACCGAGTCGACCATCGACATCAATACCCCACTGCATCCACTCGACGATCCGGTGCGGGCATCGCTGCGCGGCGAGCACCTCCGCTTCGCCAGCTGGGTGGGCCGCATCGGCCGCTACGACCCGGACGTCGCCAGATTCATCGGCCATCCGCCCGCACTGGACGAACAGGATTGGGCCGATCTGGCCACCCTGCTCGGCCCGGGCGGCAGCACCGCACTGCGCGGCTACGGCCATGTGCCGCCGGATGGGTGGACCGTGCTGAACGAATTCGGTTCGGTACAAATGGACGGCACCGCGCTACGCGTTGCCCACGATCCGGAACTCGAGGTACTCACCGCCGCTGATGTGCCGGAGATCCTGGAGCTGATCGCCCGCACCGAACCCGGCCCGTATGCGCCGCGGACCATCGAAATGGGTACCTATCTCGGGATTCGGGTGGACGGCAGGCTGGTGGCAATGGCAGGTGAGCGCCTGCACCCGCCGGGTTGGACCGAGATCAGCGCCGTGTGCACCGATGCGGAATTCCGCGGCCGCGGTTTCGCCTCCCGGCTGACCCGGGCGGTCGGCGCGCAGATCCGGGCGCGCGGAGAGACAGCGTTCCTGCACGCCGTCGCCCACAATGCGACGGCGATCAGTTTGTACGAGACGTTGGGATTCACCCTGCGCAAGCGTTCGTTGTTGACGATCGTGCAGGCACCATCGTCCACCAACCGCGCGTCGACGCCGAACTGACTCCACGCCGGACCTGGGATGTCCGGCGCAAACCGCGCGCTCAGCGCTCAGGTAGCGGGGGCAGTTCCAGGTTCTCGCGGAAAGTGCCACCGACATAGTCGTTTCCGACGATTCCCCGGCGGCGCAATTCGGGCAGAAGTCCATTGGTAACGAAGTCTCGAGTTCGGGCATCGGCCAGACCACCCAGCGAGATGACATCGAGAACCCCTGCGCGATAACGCTCTTCGACAGCATCGGCCAATTGTTCCGGCGTCCCGGCAGCCGCCCAGTGCCCGGTATCCTTCGCCGCGACGATCAGCTCACGCAGCGTGCGACCGGATGCCGCCAGCTTGGTGAAGATTTCCACCCGCCCGCGCCGGCGGTTCACCGAATTCAGCTCGGGCAGTATCGTTTCCGGGATCGGCCGATCCAGCGGCAGCTCCGTGAGATCGATACCGCCACCGAACATATCCGCCAATTGGATGCGGCCCGCATCGAAGTCGGTCGCCTCGGCCGCCTCGCGGACCAACCGGCGCGCCTGCTCATCCGTTGCTCCATAAGTCGCATGGAACGAACTCATGATCAGCGGTAATTCTTGGGCTCGACCGAGTTCCGTCGCGCGCGCCCGAATCGTCTTGGTATAGGTCACCGCATCCTCGAGCGTCGGAAGCGAGGTGAACACCACCTCGGCGAACCGCGCGCCGAGCTCGATACCGCCCGCCGATTGACCGGCCTGGAATTGGACCGGGCGACGCTGCGGCAACGGCGGGATATTGAGCGGACCCCGCACCGTGAAGTATTGCCCCGCATACTCGATCGGACGCACCTTGGCCGCATCGAGGACCGCACCGCCGTTACCGTCGGGGGTCAGCGCCCCCGGCTCCCAGCTGTCGAACAGCGCGTTGATGACCTCGAGGGATTCGGTCGCGCGCGCGTACCGCTCCTCCGGGCTCGGCAGATCCTGATCGCCGTAATTCTCCTCGCCCACCGAGGACGTGACGATATTCCAGGCGGCTCGGCCATTGCTCACATGGTCGAGCGTTCCGAACAGCCGCGCGAGATTGAACGGGTGGTGAAAGGTGCTGGTAACGGTGGCGATCAAGCCGACGTGCGAAGTCACCGCGCTCAATGCGGACAGGAAGATCAGCGGCTCCTGCGCGCCGATCGCGCCCTGCGCCCCGAAGCTCAACAGGTCGGCGGCGAACAGGGCGTCGAACTTATTGGCCTCGGCGATCTTCGCGATCTCGATCGAGGATGCCACCGTCGATTCGTGCGGATCGATCGCGGCCGCATAGACGCTCACCGCGCCGCTGACTCCGGTAACTGTTTTCAATGCCCGACGTCGTGCAGAGCTCATCTGCTCGAGACAACCGTATTCCGCTCCCGCAGAACAGGTTTGCGATCAGCTCGAATGGAATCGGTCAGAGTTCGGGAAGATCAGGCAGCGGCGCGCCGACTATCTGCCGTGCCTCCTCGCGCGAAACCCCCAACGCGCACAGCACCAGTTCGGCCGCACCGGCTCCGGCATCACGCCAGGCCTGATGCCCTTCGAGCACCATCCACATCGCGCTGACCACCGCGCCCGTAACCATCGCGGCCACGCTCAGCGCCATAACCGGCGAGACGGTGTAGCGGCCGCTCTCGATGCCCTTCTCGATATCGCGCATCGGCGGACCGCCGAGCACCTCGCGCAGGGATTCGTCGGTCAGGCCGAACCGGACCAGGAACCGCCCCATCGCGGGATTCTCATGGGCCCGGCGCACCAGCAAGCGGATCCCGGTGGCCATCCGCAGCGGCGGATCGATGTCACCGTGCGCGTCCATGGCCCGGACATTCGCATCGTGGATATCGAAGGCGAGTTGCGCCCGCACCCGGTCGTAGAGCTGCTCGATGGATTCGACGTTGCGATACAGCGTGCCGCGGGCGACGCCCGCCTCTGTGGCCAGCTCGCTGATCGTCAGATCCGTGGTGCCCCGCGCAGCGAACAGCCGCATCGCAGCCGCATTGATCCGCTTCTCGGTCACATTCACCGGCATTCCCTTCCTGAGTTCCACACCAAAGCTACGACATTGTTTTGAATGAGTCGGAAGCGATCTAAATAGATCATTATTGACATTAATTGAACAAGACTGTTCAATGTGGTGTGTGGCACATAGAAGTGAATGGAGATCCGGAAAGGAAGGCGCGATGACCCCCGCCGAAACAACCTCAGTACTGGTGGTCGGGGCCGGTCCGGTAGGTCTGACGCTCGCGCTCGAACTGGACCGCCACGGTGTGGACACCGTCGTCGTGGAACGCAATGCCACCAGCACCCGGCATCCGAAAATGGACATCACCAATGGCCGCAGCATGGAGCTGTACCGGCGACTGGGGGTCGCCGATGAACTGCGCAAGGTCGCGATTCCAGACGACTCCAGGGCCAGAGTCAGCTGGGTCACCAATGCGGTCGGCTGGGAGCTGGCGCGCTTCGAATATCCCAGCGTCGCCGAACAATTCCGGCTCATCCGCGAACGCAATGACGGCGCCCTCCCGCTGGAACCCGCCATGCGCGTATCCCAGGTGATCCTCGAACCGGCGCTGCGCGAACAGCTCGAAACCCGAACCAACGCACGCGTCCACTATGGCTGGGCGCTGGACAGTTTCACCGAGGACACCGACGGTGTCACCGCGCGTCTGACATCCGGGGAGACCGGGCAATCGCGCACCGTCCGCGCGCAATATCTCGTGGGCTGCGACGGCGCGGGCAGCCGCACCCGCAGGCAACTCGGTATCGGACACGACGAGATCGATCTCCGCAAACTCCTCGTCAAAGAGCTCGGCCCGGGACGAACTGCCAAGAGCTCGATCCGCGCATTCCGCGCCACCGGGCAGCGCCCCATGGACGGCCGGTTCTACCTCGTGCACTTCACGACCACAGATACTGAGATCCGCACCCGCTTCGGCACCGTCTGGCACCTCCAGTCCCCCGAAGGCTGGACAGTCATCTCGCAGAACGACCGCGACACCTTCACCCTGCAGGCGCCCCTCGGCATCGGCACCGACGCCGACAAGATCGACCCGCACGAGTTCGTCTACGAACGACTCGGCCGACGCTTCGATATCGAGATCCTGGTCGCCAATTTCTGGACCCCGCGCCTGACCGTCGCCGATTCCTTCGGACGCGGACGCGTCTGGCTCGCCGGCGATGCCGTCCACCAAGTCGTGCCCACCGGGGGCTACGGCATGAATACCGGCGTCGGCGACGCGGTAGGACTCGGCTGGGTCCTCGCCGCACAGTTGCACAACTGGGGTGGCCCCGGCCTGCTCACGGCCTACGAGCAGGAGCGACGCGCCGTAGCGCTGCGCAACCGCGCGGCCTCGGCCAGGCACAGCGCGGTCCGTGGCGCCATCATGACCAGCGACTGGACCGCCATGCACAGCGAACGCTGGTTCGGCGAACGCACCCGGTGCGAACTCGGCCGCGAGATCAGCGACCTGGGCAACCTGGAAAACGAAGCCCTCGGCATCGAACTCGACTACCGCTACGACGACTCCCCCATCGTCTGCCGAGATCTCGATGGGCACGCGCCGCCGCAGCGGATGGCCGAATACGTACCCAGCACCTGGCCCGGCGCCAGGCCGCCGAGCGTGTACCTCGCGGACTGCCGCGCGATCTTCGACCTGTTCGGCCGCGGCTTCACTCTGCTGCGCTTCGCCGAACACGATGTCACCGGATTGGTAGACGCCGCAGCTCAGCGTGCCGTTCCACTCGACGTGGTCGATATCCGCGACGAACATGCCCGGGCGCTCTACGAACGCGACCTCGTGCTGATCCGCCCCGACCAACACGTTGCGTGGCGCGGCAACGCCGCCCCGACCGACCCGCTTTTCATCGTCGACCGCATCCGTGGCGTGCACGTCTGATTTTCAGAACCGGCTGTCGATCAATTTCGTTTCCGCGATGGCGAATACGGTGTCGCTGAGCTTGCCGAGCAAGGCCAGCAGCACAATGGCCAACAGCATGATGTCGGTGCGGCCGCTGTTCTGGCTGTCGATCAGCAGGAATCCGAGTCCTTTCGACGAGGCGATCAGCTCGGCCGCAACCAGGAACAGCCAACCATTGGCCAGGCCGAGTCGCAGACCGTTGACGACCGCCGGTGCCACCGCGGGCAATTGAATCGAGAACAACAGCGCGGCACGGTGCAATCCATAGGCCCGGCCGAGTTCGGTCAGGTGCGGATCGACCTGTGCCAGAGCCGATGCCGTCGTCGTATAGATCGGGAAGAACGCACCGATGGCCACCAGCACGATCTTGGGTTCCTCGCCGATGCCGAGCCACAACAGCAGCAGCGGCACCCACGCCAGCGACGGCACCGTGCGGAACAATCCGACCGTCGGCGCCAGCAGCACACGGGCGATATCGAACAGCCCGACCACCGTGCCGAGCACCAGTGCGATGAGCGCCCCACTGGCGAATCCGAGCAGCACCCGCTGGATGCTGATCGCCAGATGGCTCCACAATTCGTCGCGCTGCAACAACTCCCGCAGTGCGGCAAGCACTTCCGCGGGCGGCGCGAGCTGGCTCGACGAATACAGTCCCGCCGAGGTCACCCCTTGCCACAGCAATAGCAGCAGCACGGGTACGACCAGTCCGAGCGCCACCTGATCCCAACGGATCCGGCGCGCGGCACGCGGCGGTGCGGTCTGGGTGACCGTCACCGAAGGGCCTGCTGTGCGAATTTCGGCTCGAAGAGTGCACCGAGTGCGGTCTCGGCGGCTTCCTTCGATCGCACGTCACCGTCGGCCACGATGATGGGCACGATCGGGGTGAGTACCGCCCGCTGGGTCTCGCCCGGTACCGGATCGACCTTCAATACGGTGCGCTCGAGCGTTTCCTTGGCGACGTCGAGGGAGGTCTTCGATTCCGTCGCCAGCAGCTGCGCGAGTTCGTTCGGATGTTCCAACGCCCAAACCCGCGCCTGCTCATAGGCATTGACCACGGCCTGGACCCGGTCCGGATGCTGTGCGATGAAATCCGCGCGGGCGTTGAGTACGCCGTAGGTCTGGAAGTTGGCGTTGCGGTAGAGCAATCGCGAACCCTGCTCTTGACGGGTCTGCGCCATGTAGGGATCCAGACCCGCCCACGCATCGACATCACCGCGTTCGAGTGCGGTCTTGCCGTCGGCGTGCTGCAGGTTGGTCACTTCCACATCCTTGGCGGTGAGACCAGCTGTCTGAAGTGCCTGCAGCAGTGTGAAATAGGCGTCGGTACCCTTCGTCGCCGCGATCTTCTTACCCCTCAACTCGGCCACCGAGGTGATGGGAGAATTCTTCGCGACGACCAGCGCGGTCCATTCCGGTTTGCTGTAGATCGAAATGCTTTGCAGCGGTGTGCCATTGGCCTTCGCCAGCAATGCCGCCGAACCCGCGGTCGAATTCACATCGATCGCGTTGGCGCGCAGACTTTCATTGGCCTTGTTGCTGCCCGCGGAGAATACCCAGGTCACCTTGGCGCCGGACTTCTCCAGCAGGTGCTGGTCCCGGATGACCAGACTCAGCGGGTTGTAGTAGGCGTAGTCCAGCCGCACCTCATCCGCACCCGCCCCGGCCGCGCCGGACTTTTCGCCCTCCGCGCAGCCCGAAAGCAGCGTCATCACCGCCGCCGCGACGGCTGCCAGGACGATGGTCGCTCGTCTCATCAGAGTGTCTCCTTGACAGTGGCGCGGCGCGCAACGCCGAGTCGTTCGAGTAGGTCGAGCCGCAGCGCGGCCAACCGTGGGTCGGTGTCGTCGCGCGGCCGATCGGCGGATACCTCGAGCGCCGTGCCGATCGTGAAACCTGTTTCGCCACTGACAGTTTCGAGTACAATTACGCGGTCGGCCAGGCGCAGTGCCTCGTCCACATCGTGGGTGACGAGTACGACCGTGATACCCGCGGCGCGCTGCACCTCGTCGAGCAGGTCCTGCATCCGCAGCCTGGTCAGCGCATCCAACGCTGCGAACGGCTCGTCGAGCAGCAGCACGCCAGGATGGCGAACCAGCGCGCGGGCCAATGCCGTTCGCTGCGCCATGCCCCCTGACACTTGTCGCGGACGATGTCCCTCGAATCCGGCCAGTCCGACGATCTCGAGCCCGCGCCGCACCTCGGCCTCGCCTTCGGCCCGCGAGATGGTCGGTGGCAGACCCAATGCGACATTGCCCGCGAGATCGCGCCACGGCAGCAGCCGCGGCTCCTGGAAAACCACCGCGCAGCGCGGGTCTATGCCGCGCATGGGACGACCGTCGAGCACGACCTCGCCCGCGGTCGGCTCGTCCAACCCAGCAATGACCCGCAACAGTGTCGATTTCCCACTGCCGGACGGACCGACCAGCGCGATCACCTCACCCGGTGCGATCTCCAATTCGATATCGCGCAGGACGGTATGGGCGCCGAAACTGCGGCCGAGGCCGCGCAATGCGACCCCGGCGGCACGACTGGCAGTGGGTGACACCTCGACTACTGAGCGGCCGCGAATCCGGCGCGCAGATCGGCGAGGATATCGTCGATACCCTCGATGCCGACCGCGAGACGGACCAGGCCCGGGGTGACACCGGCCGCCAACTGCTCTTCCGGAGTCAGCTGGGAATGGGTGGTCGAGGCCGGATGGATCACCAGCGAACGCACATCGCCGATATTGGCCACATGGCTGTGCAGCTTCAGCGCCTCGACGAAACGCTTACCCGCATCGACCCCACCGGCCAATTCGAAGCCGATCACCGCGCCGACGCCCTTGGGAGCGAGCGTGCGGCCGCGCTCGTACCACGGGGAGGACGGCAGCCCGGCGTAGGACACCGAGGTCACCTCCGAACGCGCCGCGAGGAAGTCCGCGACTGCCTCGGCGTTCTGCACATGCCGCTCGATCCGCAGACTCAGCGTCTCCAGACCCTGGCTGATCAGGAAGGCGTTGAACGGCGAGACTGCCGAACCGAGATCACGCAGTAGTTGCACCCTGGCCTTGAGGGCGTAGGCGGGAGCGCCGAGGTCGGCGTACACCACGCCGTGGTAGCTCGGGTCCGGTGTGGTGAAACCGGGGAAGCGGCCACCGGTCCAATCGAAGGTACCGCCGTCGACGATCACGCCCGCGATGGCCGCACCGTGGCCGCCCAAATACTTTGTCGCCGAATGCACCACGATATCGGCGCCATGGGCCAGCGGCTGAATCAGGTACGGCGTCGCGACGGTGTTGTCGAGAATCAGCGGAACGCCCGCGGCATGGGCGACTTCGGCGATACCGGGAATGTCGAAGATGTGGTTCTGCGGGTTGGAGATCGTTTCGCCGTACAGCGCCTTGGTATTCGGCCGGATCGCCGCGCGCCACTGGTCCAGATCATCCGGATCATCGACAAAGCTGACCTCGATGCCCAGTTTCGGCAGCGAGTAGCGGAACAGGTTGTAGGTGCCGCCGTATAGCCGTGGGCTGGACACAATGTGATCGCCCGCACCGGCGATATTCAGGATCGCGAACGTCTCCGCGGCCTGCCCGGAGGCCAGCAGCAGCGCCGCGACACCGCCCTCCAACGCCGCGATGCGCTGTTCCACGGCATCCTGGGTCGGGTTCATGATGCGGGTGTAGATATTGCCCGGTTCGGCGAGACCGAACAGCGCCGCAGCATGCGCGGTATCCCGGAAGGTGTAGGAAGTGGTCTGGTAGATCGGCAGCGCGCGGGCATTGGTCGTACCGTCCGGCACCTGTCCGACGTGGATCTGCTTGGTCTCGAAGCTCCAGTCGGCGCTCGGGTCCTGGGTCTGGTCGCTGGTCGTCACATCAACGGACACTAAGAAGCGCCCGGCATGGTGTCGAGAATTACATTCAGCCGGAACCGAATCCAGGCTCCGGTCAGCGCCGGAAACACGGCCGCAATCGACTCTGATTCTTTTATCAGATATGATTCTAATAACGGAATCGAGGGGAAGGAGGGCATAGTGACAGGTGTGGTGGGCAACCGCATCGACAGGCGGCGCGAGCGGACGCGCAATGCGCTGCTCGGGGCGGCGCGGAAGTTCCTGTCGGAGGGGCGATCCGCGGTGAGCATCCAGGAAATCACCGATGCGGCCGATGTCGGATTCGGCTCGTTCTACAACCACTTCCAATCCAAAGAGCAGTTGTTCGACGAGGCCGTGCGGTCGGTGCTGCAGATCTACAGCGAGATGCGCGACGAGATCGTCGCCATGTACGACGACCCCGCCGAGGTATTCGCGGTGAGCTTCCGGATGACCGGACGGCTGCAGCGCCAGATCCCGGAGGGTGTGCGGGTGATCCTGAATTCCGGTACGTCGGTGCTGCTGCGCGACGAGGGCCTGGGCCCACGCGCCCGACGCGACATCATAGCCGCACAGGAGGCGGGCCGGTTCGAGCCGATGGATCCGGATATGGCGCTGATGGCCGCGGGCGGGGCACTGCTGGGACTGCTGCAACTATTGGATGCCCGACCCGAGGCCGATGCCGGGGCACTCACCGACGAAATGACCCTGCGTGTGCTGCGGATGTTCGGCATGAACAAGCGCAGCGCGCAGAAGCTGGTATCCAGTGAATTGCCGCCGCAACCCCAGCTGTGATCAGCCGTTGACCGCGGCGGCCAGTCGCGGCAGCTGCCGCAGTGGATTATGGTGTTCGACCTCCATGCGCTGATCGGCGTCGAAGATATCGCTGAGCCCGGGTGCGGGATCATGTGAACCGCTCTGCCGGGGCGTGAGCGCTGAAGGGCCGCGGAGCCGAAGACGATGTGATCGCGGTTGGTCACTGCGAGCACCCCGGCCATGGCGGCGGCCGAACCACTGAGTGCTCGCCCGTTACCTCGGCGACGACTTCGACGAACTCGAAAGCCGCTACGCCACCGTGGTCAGCGACCTGCGCGAACCCCAACTGAGACCGGATCGCGGAGTCCGGGTAGCCACGGTTTAGCAGACAGTCGAGTGGCAACCCGCACAGTGACGCTGCTCGGCGAGTACGAGGATCAGCGCGGACCTCGGCTCTCCGGGCGCTTCGAACCAGCAAGCCCGTCGAGCGGAGGAAAACGATGCCGAATCCCACCAGCCACCAGAACGACGTGCGACGGACGCCGGTGCGCGCGGAGCTGCACAGTGCCGCATTCACCGACCACTCGACAATTCCGGACCGCTACTCCTACGACGGCGGCAATGTCGCTCCGCCGCTCGAGTGGAGCGGTATCCCCGGTGACGCCGCGGAGATCGTCCTGCTGTGCGAGGACGAGGACGCGCCGGGCGGGCCGTTCACCCATTGGCTGCTGACCGGCATCGCGCCGACCGCAACCAGTATCCGGGCGGAGGCGCCACCGCCCAGGGCCGTCGCGGGTCCCAATGACTTCGGTGAAGTCGGCTGGAGCGGTCCGCGACCACCGGTCGGCGACCAGGCGCACCGGTACTTCTTCCGGCTATACGCCTTGGACCGATCGGCCGGATTCACCAAGGACACCACGGCCGACGTGGTCCGGCAGGCCATCACGAACCACGTCATCGCGAGCGGCACCCTGGTCGGCCTCTTCGCCGCCTGATCGGCCCGCGCAGCCCTACGCCGCGATCGCCTCGGCGCGCAGGCGCGAATAGTCCTCGCGCGACAGCGGGGCCGCATCCGGTCTTCGAGCGAGATGCGGAATGTCTCGCGCGCGGAAGATGCGGCGGTCATGGCGCTGCCGAATGTGAAGGCACCGATGAGCGCAACGTTCTACTCGGGCAGCGCGACGACCCGAAGATGGTGGTGGGCATTCATCAGCGCCATGCAGATCACGCTCTCCAGCACGACCTGCACGATCGGTGAGGCGCGGCCTCCTGCTGCGCCTGCTCGGCCTCGAATGCCGGTGTTTCGTCCGCCCGGCGCGGCTCAGATAACCGGCGAACCGCACAACGACGCTGAGCAGGAACGGAATTCGCCAACCCCACGATTGCAACGCGCCATGGGGCAACAGCGCCTCCATCGGCAAAAAGCTGCGGCGGCGAGGGTTTGACCGGCCGGCACACCTTGCGGCCGTGCCGGTCACCGAGCACGAATGCGCCGAGCGGCCGAGCGACGCCAGGATCGCCACGGCATCGGCGCCGCAGTTCTTTCTCGGATCGAGGGACGTCAGTTGTGCGCCAACAGGCGCGCCCGATGCGCGCTCGTACGAACCCGGTGCGTTGACCGCGCCGCAGTCGGGGTCTCCGCGTTCACTGAACCACCTCGATTCGCTGGAGAAATGCCAGTTCGAAGCCGCTCCACCAATGCCATCGATCGATATATAGGACTTGAGTCACCTTGGGATTCGCCCTACGATGTTCGCATGACAACCAGTTGTACGGAATGCGCACAAAGAGAGGCGTGATGAAGGCGGCTACCGTGGCCGCGCCCGAGCGGATCGCGCGGCAGCCCGACTCGGGCTACCGCCGGGTGATGCCGTGGTGCGCATGCTCGGCGTCGGCCTACGCGGTTCGGATCTGGCCGTCCACCACGACCATCGAGAGGTCCCGAGCTGCCGTGGATCGTCGGCCGCGAAGTGCGATCGTGCCGAGCCGGGTGCCGCAGGCCAGTTCGCGCTCGGACGCCGATCGCGCCTGGATGCGGTCCACCCCGGGCAAATGCTGGATTCGGCTCGGGTGATCAGCGGCATTTCCACAATTTCGAATAAGGAGTGAGATGGCCAGGATTACCTCCTTGGCGGATGCGGTCGGCGAACTCGTTCGCGACGGCGATACGGTCGCGCTCGAAGGTTTCACGCATCTGATCCCGGTTGCCGCCGGGCAGGAGATCATTCGCCAGCGCAAGCGGGATCTGACGCTGGTGCGGATGACGCCGGATATCGTCTACGACCAGCTGATCGGGGCCGGTTGCGCCCGCAAGCTGATCTTTTCTTGGGGCGGTAACCCCGGCGTCGGCTCGCTGCACCGGTTCCGCGACGCGGTACAGCAGGCCTGGCCCGCGGCGGTGGAGATCGAGGAGCACAGCCACGCGGGGATGGCGAACCGCTATGTCGCGGGAGCGTCCGGATTGCCGTTCGCCGTGCTGCGCGGATACGTCGGCACCGATCTGCCGACGGTCACCGACACCATCAAACCGATCACCTGTCCGTTCACCGGTGAACAGCTGACGGCGGTTCCGGCGATAAATCCCGATGTCACGGTCATCCACGCCCAGCGTGCCGATCGTGCCGGAAATGTGCAGCTGTGGGGGCTACTTGGGGTGCAGAAGGAGGCACTGCTCGCCGCGCGCCGCAGCCTGGTCACGGTCGAGGAGATCGTCGACGAACTGACTCCGGTGCCCGGTGCGATCGTACTGCCCGCGTGGGCGGTGACCGCGGTCGCGCAGGTGCCCGGCGGCGCGCATCCGTCCTATGCGCAGGGCTATTCCGAACGGGACAACGACTATTACGCGGCCTGGGACGCGATCAGCCGAGACCGTGACAGCTTCACCCACTGGCTCGACGAGCACGTGCACACCGCCACCACGGAGACAGTATGACCATCGCCGAAACCCGCACCGCCACAATGGAAAAGGCATATACCGCAGACGAGATGATGACGATCGCCGCCGCCAGGGCACTCGAAGCGGGCAAGCGGTGCTTCGTCGGGATCGGGCTACCGTCGACGGCCGCCAATCTCGCACGCAATACCCATGCGCCCGATCTGGTCCTCATCTACGAATCCGGCACACTGGGTTCGAAACCGGATCGGCTGCCCGCTTCCATCGGTGACGGCGTGCTGGCCGAGACCGCCGACGCCGTGATCAGCGTGCCGGAGATCTTCAACTACTGGCTGCAGCCGGGTCGCATCGATGTCGGATTCCTCGGGGCAGCACAGCTGGATAAATACGGCAATATCAACACCACCGTCATCGGCGGTGACTACACCAATCCCAAGGTCCGACTGCCGGGAGCGGGTGGCGCGCCCGAGATCGCCGCCTCGTGTGGTGAAGTGTTCGTCGTCATGCGCCAGTCGCGCCGCTCCTTCGTCGACAAGGTCGACTTCATCACCTCCTTCGGGCACGGTCGCGGTAACGGCGAGCGCGCGCGACTCGGCCTGCGCGGCGCGGGTCCGACCCTGGTGATCACCGACCTCGCAGTGATGCGACCCGACGACACCGGCGAGTTGATCCTCGTCGCCGTTCATCCGGGAGTGAGCGTCGAGCAGGTCCGCGATGCCACCGGCTGGCAGCTGCGGGTCGCGGCGGATCTCGAGATCAGCGAACCCCCGACAGCCATGGAACTCACCACCCTGCGGGCATTGAAAGCTGCATCATGACCAGCGCATTTCTGTACGACGGTATTCGCACCCCGTTCGGCAAGTACGGCGGGGCGCTGAGCGGTATCCGGCCCGATGACCTCGCCGCCTCCGTGCTGAGATCGCTCGCCGACCGCAGCGATCTGGATCCCGCGACGGTGGACGAGATCGTCTTCGGGGCGGCCAACCAGGCGGGCGAGGATAATCGCAATGTGGCACGCATGGCAGCGCTGCTGGCGGATTGGCCCACCTCGGTACCCGGCACGACGGTGAACCGGCTGTGCGGGTCGAGTATGGACGCCGCGATGCAGGCCGCTCGGATGATCGAAACCGGCGATGCGGCAACGGTTGTCGTCGGCGGCGTCGAATCGATGAGCCGCGCGCCGATGGTTATGTCCAAGCCCGCCAAGGCATTTCCCGCTGGCAACGAAACACTGCACTCCACCACATTGGGTTGGCGGCTGGTGAATCCGGCGATGCCCGCGCGGTGGACGGTGTCCTTGGGCGAGAGCACCGAAATCCTCGCGGGCCGCTACGGAATCGAGCGCGCGGCGCAGGACGAATTCGCCGCGCGCAGCCATCAGCTCGCCGCGAAGGCCTGGGACAACGGCTTCTTCGACGATCATGTCGTTGCCGTCCCCGGCACCGATCTGGCCCGCGACGAGTCGCTGCGGCCGGAAACGACCGTCGAACGGTTGGCGGTGTTGAAACCGTCGTTCCGGCCGGATGGCACCGTCACCGCCGGAAATGCCTCACCGCTGAACGACGGCGCATCCGCCCTAATGCTCGGCGACGAACAACTGGCCGATCGACTCGGCCACGCACCCCTGGCGCGGATCGCGGGACGCGGTGCGGCCGGAGTCGATCCGGATGTCTTCGGCATCGGCCCGGTCGAAGCGGCGCGAATCGCCCTGCGGCGCGCGGGAATCGGCTGGGACGATCTCGGCGCAGTCGAATTGAACGAGGCCTTCGCCGCGCAATCGCTTGCCTGCCTTGCCGATTGGCCGGAACTGGATCCCGCCATCGTCAATGTCAACGGTGGCGCGATAGCGATCGGTCACCCGCTCGGCGCATCCGGGGGACGCGTCATCAACCAACTCGCCCGCGAAATGCGGCGTAGCGGCAGCCGGTGGGGACTTGCCGCATTATGTATCGGCGTCGGCCAGGGTCTGGCCGTTGTCCTGGAGGCGACATCATGAAAATCCGTGCGCTGCAAGGCTATCGAAGGGATCCGGCGGACACCCACCCGCCGCTGGACTCCCCGGACTACAAGTCGACCGCCCTGCGCCATCCGAAAGAGCCGCTGGTGCTGCTGCCACAGCGGCTGACCGAACTCACCGGTCCGGTACTCGGCGCGGACCGGATCGCCGAAACGGATAACGACCTGACCGCGCAACACCGGGCACAACCGCTCGGACAGCGCATTATCGTGCACGGCCGACTGCTCGACGGTGACGGCAAGCCGGTCCCGAACTCCCTGATCGAGATATGGCAGGCCAATGCCGGTGGCAGATACCGGCACGACCGGGGCGCGTGGGACTGCCCGCTGGATCCCAACTTCGACGGCGTCGGGCGCACTATTACCGATGCCGCGGGCCGCTACGAGTTCACCACAATCAAGCCCGGCGCTTATCCGTGGCGCAACCACCACAATGCCTGGCGGCCCGCACACATCCACTTTTCACTGTTCGGGCGCGCCTTCGCCCAACGGTTGGTCACCCAGATGTATTTTCCGGATGATCCGCTGTTCGCTCAGGACCCCATTTTCAACTCGGTGCCCGAGGCCGCTCGCCCACTGCTGATCAGCCGCTTCGATCTCGACCGCAGCGAACCCGAGCGGGCGCTGGCCTTCGAGTTCGACATCGTATTGCGCGGCCGCGATGGCACGCCTTTCGAGGACGACGAGGACGATGACTGATCTGCCCACCACGCCTTCGCAGACCGTCGGCCCCTACCTGCACATCGGACTCACATGGGACGACGGCCCCTACGCCGTACCGCTGGGAACACCGGGAGCCGGGTGGGTTCGGGGCCGAGTGCTCGACGGCGTCGGCGAGCCGCTCGATGACGCCATGGTCGAGATCTGGCAAGCCGACCCGGACGGGCATATCGCGCATCCGGATGACGGCCGCGGTGTCCGCGAAAACTTCCGCGGATTCGCACGCAGCGACACTCGAGCGGGCGAATTCGCGGTCTACACCGTTGTTCCCGGCGCGCTCGGCGATGGGCAGGCCCCGCATATCGACGTCTCGGTATTCGCCCGTGGTCTGCTGCATCGAGTGATCACCCGCATCTACTTCCCCGAGCACGCCGATCAGCACGCGAGCGATCCGGTGCTGACCGCGGTGCCACCGGAGCGGCGCGGCACCTTGATCGCCGCGAACGGTCCCGACGGCTATGTTTTCGATGTGTACCTCCAGGGTGAGCGCGAGACGGTGTTCTTCGATGTCTGACGGGTTGTTCGACGGTGTGCTCGCGGCCGGTCCGGTCGCGGCGCAGGTCGGCGACCGGGCGTGGGTGCAGGCCATGCTCCACTTCGAAGGCGCGCTGGCGGCCGCCTCAGCCGCCGCAGGAGCCATTCCACCCGAGGCCGCTGCCGCTATCGAAAGCTGTTGCGATGCAGATGATTACGATATCGCGGAGCTCGGCGCGCAGGCTGTCGGCATCGGTAATCCGGCCGGGCCGCTGGTGCGGGCACTCACCGCTCGTGTCGCGGGCGATGCGGCCGGATATGTACACCTCGGCGCGACCAGCCAGGACGTGGTCGATACCGCTGCCATGCTGGTGACGCGGCGGGCACTGACCGTGCTCGATGACGACCTGCGCACGTGCGCCGCCCGCCTGGCACACCTCGCCGAAATCCACGCCGACACCGTGCTGGCCGGGCGCAGCCTGCTCCAGCAGGGACCGCCGGTCACCTTTGGGCTGACCACGGCGGGCTGGCTCGGCGGTATCGGCGCGGCGCGCGATCGGCTCGACGACATCCGGCGGCATCGCTTGGCGGTGCAGTTCGGCGGGGCGGTCGGCACGCTCGCTTCCTTGGGCGACAACGGGATTGCCGTTCTGAGCGGACTCGCGCGCCACCTCGGACTGGCCGAACCGGCCTTACCATGGCATACCGAGCGCGGCCGCATCGCCGAGATCGCGGGGGCGCTCGGCCAGACCTGCGCGGCGGCGGCCAAGATCGCCCGCGATATCACTCTGCTAGCGCAGACCGAGGTCGCGGAGGTCTACGAGGAGGGCCCGGCGGGTACCGGCGGCTCCTCGACCATGCCGCATAAACGCAACCCGGTCGCCGCCGTCCTGGCCGCCGGATCCGCAGGGCAAGCACCAGGATTGGTTGCCGCACTGCTCGGCGCGGTCCCCCACGAACATCAGCGTGCGGCGGGCTCGTGGCATGCGGAATGGCGGCCGTACATCGAATTGCTGCGCACCACCGGTTCCGCGGTGCATTGGCTGCGAATCAGCCTCGAGCGACTTCGAGTCGAGCCACAGCGCATGCGCGCCAACCTCGACCTCACCGGCGGCCTGGCGCTCGCGGAAAACGTTGTGACCGAATTGGTTTCGACCTCGCACGGTGCGGTCGGCAGGCACACGGCAGGCGATGCCGTCGCGCAGTGCTGCCAGGCGGCCCTTACCGGCGAAGGCTCTCTCACTGATCTGCTCGCCGCCGATCCGGTGGTCGGGAAGTATCTGGACCGAGCTCGAATCGAGAGACTGCTCGACCCCACGCAGTACCTGGGGTCCACCCGCGAGTTCATCGAACGGGCACTCGCCGATTGGCGATCGCGGTCATGAGCAATCCAATCAACGGATGTGCCATACAGAACCCGAGCGCCAGGGAGGCGAAGGTATGACCGTGGTCGAGATGCACTGCCTAACGAACGGTCCCGATGACTGCGGACCGCTCGCACTCTGTGGCAGCCAGCTGATTCGGCAGGCGCAGTCGTGAGCGAGCGCAGCGAGCGAACAAACAACACAGCCGCCAAGGCGGTCACGACGGAGCCGAGCGCCAGCGAGGCGCAGTCGTGACCGCCGTCGAGGTGAACTGCGTCGTCGACGGTCCCGACGACGGCGAACCCGTCGTGCTGAGCGGATCACTCGGCAGCGACGTGCGGATGTGGAATCCACAGGTCACCACGCTCACCGCCGCCGGGTACCGGGTACTGCGCTACGACCACCGCGGACACGGCGCATCCCCGGTACCCCCCGGCCCGTACACGCTGACAGATCTGGGCTCCGATGTGATCGGGCTGCTCGACCGATTCGGCATCGGACGAGCGCATTTCGTCGGACTCTCACTCGGCGGCATGGTCGGCATGTGGCTCGGCGAGCACGCACCTGACCGCGTGCGCACGCTCACCCTGTGCTGCACCTCCGCCGAACTGGGCCCGCCCAGCGGTTGGGCCGAGCGTGCAACTTTGGTCAGGAGCCAAGGGACACAGGCGGTTTCACACACGGTCGTACAGCGCTGGTTCACCCCGCGATGGCGCGCGGACCATCCGGACCGCATCCACTATTACGAGGACATGGTCGCCGCCACCAACCCTGACGGTTACGCATCCTGTTGCGCGGCAATCGAAACGATGAATATCGCCGACCGGCTGTCATCGATCACCGCACCCAGCCTCGTAATCGCCGGTACCCAGGACGCGGCCACCCCACCGGAGCACGGACAGCGCATCGCGCGCGCGATCGCGCACGCCCGCCTCGAAATCGTCAGCCCAGGCGCACATCTGGCCAGCGCCGAGGCACCGGAGGCGATCAACGATCTGATTCTCGCTCACCTGAAGGAGAACGCATGACAGAACGAGCCGATAGCGGCATGGCGGTCCGGCGTGAAGTGCTCGGCGATGATCACGTCGATCGCGCCGTCGCCAGGACCACCGAATTCACCAGGCCGTTCCAGGAATACATCACCGAGTCGGTATGGGGTTCGATCTGGACCCGCGAGGGCCTGGACCGACGCACCCGCAGCTGCGTTACCCTTGCGGTGCTCACCGCCCTCGGGCGGCACGAGGAGATCGCGATGCATGTGCGCGCCGCGATCACCAACGGTCTCACCGCCGCCGAGATCGCCGAAGTACTGCTGCACACCGGCGCCTACGCCGGCGTGCCCGCCGCCAATGCGGCCTTCGCGATCGGGCAGCAGGTGCTGGCCGAACTCGGGGACGATACCGCCCTGTAGCGCCCTGTCGAGGAGGACGACGATGACGACCGGCGGTAACGACGACGACGGCCGGCGCGGCACCCATTATGTGCAGTCGCTCGAACGCGGCCTCGCGGTCATCAAGGCATTCGACGCCGAGAACCCGCAGCTGACGCTCTCCGATGTCGCGCGCCTCACCGGGCTCACTCGCGCCGCCGCACGCCGATTCTTGTTGACCCTCGCCGATCTCGGCTATGTCCGCACCGACGGCAAACGCTTCTCGCTCACCGCCAAGGTGCTCGAGCTGGGCTATTCGTATCTGTCGAGCATGAGCCTGTCCGAGGTGGCCCAACCGCACCTCGAACAGCTCTCCGCCGACGTGCACGAATCCAGCTCGGTATCGGTGCTCGACGGTCCTGATGTCGTCTACGTAGCCCGCGTCGCGGCATCCCGGATCATGACCGTCAGCATCAATATCGGCACCCGTTTCCCCGCCTATGCCACCTCCATGGGCCATGTCCTGCTGGCCGGACTCCCGGCGGCTGAACTCGACACCTACCTGGCGCGCACCGCACTGACCCGACTGACCGCCAACACCATCACCGATCAGGACACCTTGCGTTCCGACTTGGAAACGGTTCGCGCACAGGGCTTTTCCATCGTCGACCAGGAATTGGAGGAAGGTCTGCGGTCGGTCGCCGCCCCCATCCGGGACCGCTCGGGTGTGATCGCCGCGATCAATATTTCCACGCACGCCTCCCGCCGCAGCATCGAATCCATTCGGGCCGAACTGATTCCGCGCCTGCAAACGGCCGCCCGCCGAATCGAAGCGGATCTGACCGCCGCGAAACCGATTACGCGACTGGGCTGACCGACGGCAGATTCGCCAGCGCCGCCCGAACCACCTCGAGGAACCAGCCCTGAGCCGCCGTGCGACCAGGTGCGCGCCGGGTATAGGCCGCCACCTCCACTGGCTCGATCGGCCACGGCAGGGTGAATACCCGCACGGGATGGGTTCGCGCCAACGCATGCGCCACCCGTTCGGGGACGATGGCGACCAGCTCACTGTCCTGCACCACATAGGGCAGGGTGGCGAATCGAGTGACGCGCACGGCGACGCGATCTCCGAGATGGTGCTCGCGCAGCGCCTTGCGCGGACCGGAGTGGCCCGTCACGCCTTCGACGACGATATGCCGCTCACCATCCAGTTCGGCTTCGGTGGGTGCATCACCACGCAACCGAGGGTGATGCACCGCGACCAGCCCCGCATAGCCCTCGGTGAACAGTGGCGTCCGTGTCAGCCGAGTCGAGTCGAGTATCGGACTGGCCACCATCGCGTCGACCTCGCCGCGGGCGAGCCGGTCGGTTGCGGTATCCACATCGAACGCCTCTACCTGCAATGTGACCTGCGGTGCCCGCGCCGCGAGTTCCGCGAGCACCAACGGCAGCACCGTCACCTCGCCGAGATCGGACAGTCCGAGCCTGAAGCGGACCGGTCCGATCGGATCGAATTCGGTTGCGGCACCGAGTGTTTCATCGATGCCCGTGATGGCCGCGCGTAGCGGCGGATACAGCCGCTCGGCCTCCGCACTCGGCACGAGACCACCCGGACCGCGCACGAATAGTTCATCGCGCAGCCGCCGCCGCATCTTGCCGAGCCCGTAGCTGACCGTCGGCTGGGTGACCCCGAGCAGATCGGCGGCGGCGGTGACACTCCTGGTCTCGTAAAGCAGCACAAAGGTGCGCACCAGGTTCAGATCGAACTCGGATGCCATAGATCTCCTCTATGTGGATCGAGAAAAATATCAATTGGATTTCTGATTGCCGGTCATTCTAGCGTGAGAGCCATCACAATCAGGGCCCGCTATGACCGGCCCGAATCTGCAGAAACGAATCATCATGAACAAGCTGTCGCCGTGGCCGGCCGCGCTGTGCTGGCTCATCGTCCTGCTCGAGGGCTACGACCTGGTCGTGCTCGGCGCCGTCATCCCCACCCTGATCGAGCACCACCACATCGGATTCACCGCGGCCGGTGCGACTTTCGTCGCGACGATCTCGCTGGTCGGGGTCGCCATCGGCGCGGCGGGCGGGCCGCTGGCCGACCGGTACGGACGCCGCAAGGTCCTGCTCGCCTCGATCGCCTTGTTCTCGGCGTTCACCGCGGCCGTCCCGGCGGCCGGATCCGTCACCGTTTTCGGCATCTTCCGCTTGTTGGCCGGGATCGGGCTCGGTGCATGTCTGCCGACAGCGCTGACCTTCATTGCCGAGCAGGTGCCCGCCGCCCGCCGCGCCTTCGCCAGCACCATCACCATGACCGGTTATCACACCGGCGCGGTGATCAGCTCGCTCATCGCGCTGCAACTCGTTCCGCACTGGCAGCCGCTGTTCTACCTCGGCGGCATCGCCGGATTCCTGCTGCTGCCGCTGATCTGGGCCGAACTGCCCGAATCCGAGGCATATCTGGCCGCCCAGGCCACGCCCGAACGGGTCCGGCCGACCATCCTGCTGACACCACGCTATCTGCGGACGACGCTCGGGGTGTGGGTCGCTTCGTTCATGGGTCTGCTGCTGGTCTACGGACTCAACACCTGGCTGCCGAAGCTGATGCGCGACGCCGGATACAACATGTCGACCTCATTGACTCTATTGCTGGTGCTGAATATCGGTGCGGTCATCGGGTTGCTCGTCGCCGGGACCCTCGCGGACCGCCGCGGCACGAAACCGATTGTCCTCGTTTGGTTCGCGGCCGCCGCGGTACTGCTGGCGCTGCTGAGCATCAAGGTTTCCAGCACCGTGCTGCTCGATGCATTGGTCCTGGTCACCGGCATCTTCGTATTCTCGGCTCAGGTACTCGTCTACGCCTATGTCACGCAGGCATATCCGGCCGAGGTGCGGGCCACCGCACTCGGCCTCACCTCGGGTGTGGGTCGGCTCGGCGCGATCTTCGGTCCGACCATTACCGGCTGGCTCATCGTCGCCGGATCGGCATACCCGTGGGGTTTCTACTTTTTCGCCGCGGTAGCAGGTGTCGGCATGCTCGCGATGGCCACGGTAACCCGGCTGCGCATTCGATCGGTGGAACCCGCCACCCTCGACACTTCGAAGAGGTTCGCGCTATGACAAATACGCGCACCCAGGTCGCGATTGTCGGCGCGGGTCCGGCGGGTCTGCTGCTGTCACATCTGTTGCACCGCTGCGGAATCGACTCTGTCGTGATCGATATCCGCACGCACGAGGAGATCGCGACCACCATTCGCGCGGGCATCCTCGAGGCGGGTTCGGTGCGCATGCTGGTGGATTCCAACGTCTGCGATCGCGTGCTCACCGAAGGCGACCGACACGACGGTGTGGTGCTGCGCTTCGACGGTGACAACCACCGGATCGATTTCCGGGAACTGGTCGGCGAATCCGTGTGGCTGTATCCGCAGACCGAGGTATTCATCGACCTCGCCGACCGCCGCAAGACCGATGGTGGCGATGTCCGCTATGGCGTCCGGGATACCGCGGTCTCCACCGATCCTGCGGTAGTGACGTTCGCCGAGGCGGACGGCCGCCCGGCCCGACTGGAGGCCGATCTGATCGTCGGGGCCGATGGTTCACGTTCGATCTGCCGCCACGCCTTTCCGGATGGCCTGCGCACCGAATGGTTTCGGGAATATCCCTTCGCCTGGTTCGGCTTCCTCACCGAGGCGCCACAATCACATCCGGAGCTGATCTACGCGCGCTCCGAACAAGGTTTCGCCCTGGTCAGCCAGCGCACGTCGACGATGCAGCGGATGTATTTCCAATGCGCGCCCACCGAGCGCGCCGAAGACTGGGATGACGAGCGGATCTGGGCCGAAATGCGCAGCCGCGTCAATGGCAATGGTTTCGCACTGCAAGAGGGCCCGATCAGCGGAAAGACGGTGCTACCGTTCCGCTCGTTCGTCACCGCTCCGATGCGCCACGGCAGACTCCTACTGGCGGGCGATGCCGCCCACACCGTCCCGCCGACTGGCGCGAAAGGTTTGAATCTCGCACTCGCGGACGTACGCGTGCTGCACGAAGTCCTCGTCGACTACTTCGCCGGGGGTGGCGAGAAATCCTTGCGGCATTACACCGATCGCGCACTCGCGCGAGTGTGGAAGGCACAGCACTTCTCCTACTGGGTGACGACCCTCCTGCACTCGATCGACGGCGCGTCACCCTTCGACATCGAGCGCCAACACGGGGAACTCGCGATGCTCACCGGATCCCACCGCGGCGCGGCATACTTCGCTGAGGGGTACACCGGAAGCTGGGGCCCGTCGTAGACACACCTGGAGGCATCGCGTGACCCGTCAACCCACCACCGACGACAAATTCTCCTTCGGGCTGTGGACGGTCGGTTGGACGGGGACCGACCCGTTCGGCCTGCCGACCCGACCGACACTCGCACCGTGGGAGTACGCCGAACGCCTGGCCGAACTCGGCGTCTGGGGAATCACCTTCCACGACAACGACGTATTCCCGTTCGATGCCGACGACGCCACCAAGGAGCGCAACCTCACGCGCCTCAAAGACGCGACCGATCGCTGCGGTCTCACCATCGAGATGGTTACGACCAACACCTTCACACATCCGATCTTCAAGGACGGCGGGCTGACCGCCAACGACCGCTCGATCCGCCGCTTCGGTCTGCGCAAAGTCCTGCGCGCAGTAGATCTGGCCGCACAGGTCGGCGCCACCACCTTCGTAATGTGGGGCGGGCGCGAGGGCAGCGAGTACGACGGATCCAAGGACATCTTCGCCGCGTTCGAACGCTACAAAGAGGGTTTGGATACCGTCGCCGGATATATCAAGTCACAGGGTTACGATCTGCGAATCGCGTTGGAGCCCAAGCCCAATGAGCCGCGCGGTGATATCTTCCTGCCCACCGTCGGGCACGCACTTGCCCTCATCGCCGAATTGGAGCACGGCGATATCGTCGGCCTCAACCCGGAGACCGGGCACGAACAGATGGCCAACCTCAACTACACGCACGCCCTCGGCCAGGCATTGTGGAGCGGCAAGCTGTTCCACATCGACCTCAATGGCCAACGCGGTCTCAAATACGACCAGGACCTGGTCTTCGGACACGGCGATCTGATCTCCGCATTCTTCACCGTCGATCTGCTGGAAAACGGTTTCCCGGGCTATCCGGACGGCCCGCGCTACACCGGACCACGGCACTTCG
The DNA here is from genome assembly GCF_040674755.1 of Nocardia sp. NPDC049737. NCBI lineage: Bacteria > Bacillati > Actinomycetota > Actinomycetes > Mycobacteriales > Nocardiaceae > Nocardia > Nocardia sp. NPDC049737. The sequence goes on from NZ_JBFANH010000009.1 coordinate 217,871, forward strand.
ACTACAAGCCCTCGCGCACCGAACATCTCACCGGCGTATGGGAATCGGCCAAGGCTTGTATGGCGACCTATCTGATGCTGGCGGACAAGGCATGTGCCTTCCGCGCCGATTCCCGGGTGCAGGAGGCAATGGCCTACTCCGGCGTCCTCGACCTTGCGCAACCCACCCTCGACAACGGCGAATCGATCGAGGCATTCCTGCGTGACGACGACGGTTTCGACCCGGATAAGACCGCCGAACGAGACTTCGGTTTCGTCCGACTACAACAACTCGCACTCGAGCACCTGATCGGGTGACAGGCACACAACGGAGTCGTATATCGGATTTCCCGGGTCCGCTGACCGGCGACATCCGTCAGACCGCCGCGCGATCCTCGCCGCGACCGAGGGGTTACGGCCATTTCGATTTCGGACCGAGCTCGGGGTTATCCCCATGTCGGCCAACGGCGGCTCCTAATTGCACCGAAAGTGGTTGGTAGAGAGGGCGGTTGCACACTCGACCGCAAGTGTGCGATCAGCCCACGTCGCGGCGCAGCCAGGTCACCTCGGCGCCGGATTCGGTGCCGTAGCGGTAGATCTCGAGATCTTCGTCCCACGGGGTGCCCAGTGCACGGTCGAGCTCGGTAGCCAGGTCGTAGCCGGTGTAGTTGCCGAGTTCGCGGTTGGCCTGCAGCATGGCGCGCAGACGCATTTCGCCGACGGTGACATCGCCGTTGGCGGAGGTGGAGCCGTGCCAGAGGCCGAGGGTCGGGACGAAGCTGTAGCGCTCACCGTCCACGCCGTCGCTGGGGTCCTCGGTGACTTCGAAGCGCAGCACCGGCCAGGACCGCAAGGATTGGGCAATTCGCGATGCGGTGCCGACCGGACCGATCCAGTCGGTGGTCGCGCGCAGCTGACCGTCGGCGGGTTGTGCGGTCCAGCGCAATTTCGCGGGTGAGCCGAGGGCCGAGGTGAGTGCCCATTCGATATGTGGGCACAGCGCAGCCGGCGATGAGTGGATATAGACCACACCCGCCGTCGCGTCGGCGAACTGACTCGATGCGCGCACCACTGACACCTCCAGCAATCGACGAGAAACGTCTTCCCCAACGATCCGTCGTACTGGCGTTGCCCGAGTGTACTGGAGTGCCCCGAGTTACACATGTTACTTCGGAGGCGTGTCCGACCTGTTACTTCGCGACCGAGTTCCGAGCCAGGTTCACCTCGGCGATCACCGCATCGGAAAAGACGGGCCATGCCTCCCGTGCCCAGTCGCCGAAATTCTCGTCGCTCAAAGCGATACTCGCCACCCCTAATTCGGGATCGACCCACAGAAATGTGCCGGACTGCCCGAAGTGGCCATAGGTACCTGCGGAATTCGATCCGCCGGTCCAGTGTGGTGATTTCCCGTCGCGAATCTCGAATCCGAGTCCCCAGTCGTTGGGACGCTGCGATCCGTAACCCGGCAGCACACCGTTGAGTCCCGGAAACGCGACCGTGGTCGCCTCGGCGTGGGTCCGCGCCGAAATCAGCTGGGGATCCAGCAGTTCCGCACCGAAGCGCACCAGATCCGCCGCGGTGGACCGGCCCGCATGTCCAGCCGGACCCGCCAACACCGAGGCCGTCATGCCGAGTGGTTCGAATACGGCCTCGCGCAAGTACTCCGGGAACGCGATCCCTGTCTGCTCCGCGACGAAGGCCGCGAGAATTTCGAATCCGGCGCTGGAGTAGATGCGTCGCGTACCCGCAGCGGCGATCACCTCGGTGGTATCGAAGGCGATGCCGGAAGTGTGCGCGAGCAGATGCCGGACGGTAGCTCCCGGCGGCCCGGCGGGCTGATCGAGTTCGACCGCACCCTCCTCCACCGCGACGAGCACCGCGTAGGCGACCAGCGGCTTGGTCACCGAGGCGAGCGGGAATACGCGCTCGGTTTCACCCGCCGTCCGCGCCCCGTCCCGGGTGACGACACCCGCCGCCGCATGCCGAACCGGCCAGTCCTTGATCTGCTCGAATGCACGCACGAATTGAGCGTACGAGACGCCCGTTCCCGGCATGTCCGCACCGTCCGCACAGGAAAGTCGGTACCGCCGGTACCATCAACCGATCATGAGCGCACCCACCATCCACGGCGATGTGGCGGCCGGTTTCGGCCCCGTTGCCGATGCCTTCCGCCGCAATTTCGCCCAGCACGGCGAAATCGGCGCTGCCGTGGCCGTTTACGCGGGCGACCGCCCGGTCGTCGACCTGTGGGCTGGCCATCGGGACCGCCGCCGGACCCTGCCGTGGGAACGCGACACGATCGTCCCGGTCTTCTCCTCGACCAAGGGCATGGCCGCGTTCGTGGTCGCCACGATGGCGTCGAAGGGACTGCTGGACTACGAAGAGCCGGTCGCGAAGTACTGGCCGGAGTTCGCCGCCCAGGGCAAGGGCGCGGTCACGGTGCGTCAGCTGATCGACCATCAGGCCGGACTTTCCGGACTCGATGCCGTGGTGCGCCTGCCGCAGATCGCCGATCTCGACGGTCTCGCAACGATCCTCGCGGCGCAGCGGCCCGCATGGCGGCCGGGCACCCGGCACGGCTACCACGCCATCACCCTCGGCCTATATCAAGGCGAACTCGTGCGCCGCGCCGATCCGGAACACCGCACCCTCGGCCGGATCTTCGCCGAGGAAATCGCGAAACCACTCGACCTGGACTTCTTCATCGGTCTGCCCGCCGAGCAGAGCATGGACCGGATCGCCACCCTGGCCGCCACCGAGGGCACGGACATCCTGCGCTATGAGCGCGATATTCCGGTGCGCATCGGCGCGGAGATCTTCGCCAAGCGCGGACTTTCCCATGCGGCACTGACCAATCCGCGCATCGGCGCACCGGCGCGGGCCAGCAGGCGCGAGCTGCTCGAGTTGGAGATGCCGGGTTCCAATGGCGTCGGCAATGCCAGGTCGCTTGCCAAGACGTACGGCGCGGCAGCGGGTCGCACCGGTGCGCTGCCGATCGACGAGACGGTGCTCGATCGGCTCGCCGCCACCGCCGCCGACGACGTGCCCGCCGACGATCTGGTGCTGCACACCAAGTCTCGCTATCACCTGGGCTTCCGCAAATCCCGCGGCTCGTTCCGTTTCGGCTCGGATAAACGCGCCTACGGCACCACGGGCCTCGGCGGCTCGTTCGGATTCGCCGATCCGGCAACCGGTCTCGGCTTCGGCTACTCGATGAACCGCCTCGGCCTCGCCGTCCTCGACGACGTTCGCAGCCGCAACCTCCGCAATGCCCTGCTCCGCTGCACCCGCTGATGCTGCGCACGTTTTTGTTCGCCACGCATCGATTCGCCGGGCAAATTCATGCGCGGCGTGCTAATTCGTGCGCGGCACCCAAGTCGTCAGCGCAGCATCGGCGGGGACGGTGAGAATCCGCTCGGCAAGTTGGTTCGGTGCGAGTTGGTGACGCAGGTCGCGGACGAGCTAGGCGAGCGGGATCCAGGGGATTACCAGTCGGCCTCGGTGTACTTGATGATGCCGCGAATGTTCTTGCCGTCCAGCATGTCCTGGTAGCCCTCGTTGATCTGCTCCAGGGAGTACTGACGGGTCACCATATCGTCGAGGTTCAGCTGGCCCGACTTGTACAGCGACAGCAGGTGCGGCGCGTCCTGGCGGGCATTGCCACCGCCGAAGATGCAGCCCTTGACGGTCTTCTGCAGCATGGACAGCAGGAAGCTGTTCAGCTTGACGTCGTTCTCGTCCATGCGCCCCATCGAGGTGACGACCAGGGTGCCCGCCTTGGCGGTGAGAATGAGTCCCTCTTCGATGTATTCGCCGTGCATCTCACCCATGGTCAGGATGACCTTCTGCGCCATCCGCCCCTCGGTGGCCTCCATCAGCGGCATGATGGCGGCGGCCATGCTCTCGTAGGTATGGGTCGCACCGAACTTCTGCGCCTGCTCGCGCTTCCACGGATTCGGGTCGATGGCAACGACTTTGGACGCGCCGGAGAGCACCGCACCCTGCAGCGCGCTCATGCCGACACCGCCGATACCCGCGATCACCACGGTCTCACCGGGCGCGACCTGGGCGACGTGGGTGGAAGAACCGAAGCCGGTGGGAACGCCGCAGCCGACGAGGCAGGCGACCTCGAACGGAATACTCGGGTCGATCTTGACGACCGAGGTGTGGTGCACCGTCATATACGGCGAGAAGGTGCCCAGCAGGCACATCGGGATGACATTCTCACCGCGCGCCTGGATGCGGTAGGTGCCGTCGCTGATGGCCTGACCCATCAGCAGGCCCGCGCCCAGATCGCACAGCGCCATATTGCCGCTCACGCACGCCGGACAGCGACCGCAGGCCGGGATGAACGACAGGATCACGTGGTCGCCGACCTGCAGATCGGCGGGGCAGTTCGGCCCGAGCTTGGTGATCACGCCGGCGCCCTCATGGCCGCCCATCACCGGGAATGCGGGCATCGGCGTCGCGCCGGTCACGATGTGGTGGTCCGAGTGGCACATACCGGCGGTTTCCATCCGGATCTGAACCTCACCGGATACCGGATCGCCGACCTCGATCTCCTCCACCGACCACGGCTGGTCGGTCCCCCACAGGATCGCGCCTTTCGTCTTCATTCGTGTCGACCTCTCGCATGCACGGGCTTCTATGTGACTGCACCCACACTACGAGAAAACTGGAACGCGTTCTAGTACTGGATCGAAAATTCGTCGACACGGATTGACAGAACACCCGAACGCGTTCCAATTCCCCACGACCGCGAACCCGTCCCGGTCCGATATTGCCCGACTTCAGCCGCGCACGTCGTGCACATGGTGGATTACGTCGTGCAGGAAGTAGACGGCCAGCGATTCGACCGTGAAGACCGAACCGTCGCTGCGTCGCGCCTGGTTGCCGAGGGCGGCTTCGGGGACCGACGCGAAGGCCCGCGCGACGGCCTCGGCCGCGTCGCTCAGCTCCCCGGCGACCTTTCGCGGATCCTGCTTGTCGTATTGGTCGGCGCCAGCGGTGACGTCCTGATCCCAGTTCGAGAACACCGGGACACCGTCGGCGGAGTCGAGGCCTTTCGCGTCGAACCCGGGCACCTTCGGATCCACCGCATCCGTGCGGGCCGCGATGGCCGCGCGATAGGTGAAGATTCGGCAGACGTCGCGAACGTGGGCAGCGTATTCGAGCGCCGACCAGGTGGAGTCGGACGGACGGACGGCCGCGTCGGGACGCCCGAGCGTCGCCGCCAGACGGCCCGCGTACTCACGGGCCAGATCGGGCACTGCCGCGTAGGTGACCGACTCCGGATCGAATCCGCATTCGAGACAGGAGCGTTCGAGGACCCAGGTCCAGTTCTTGACGTCGGGAACGATCGGCATGCGCCCACCTTAGATTGGCTGAATATCCTCAGCGATAGATATTCAGCCAGCTATCGGCAAGATCCCGACACGGAGTTTCAATCCATCAGACGATGCGCCCGCCCGAAGAGCTCGAGCGTGATGGCATGCAGGAAGTCACCGACCTGCTTGGGCGCCTTGCCGGCGAATGCGCGAGCATGCGTGCCCTCCAGCACAATTCCCAACTTGAAGCAGGCGAGCACCGTGTACCAGGTGACATTGCTCAGGTCACGATCGGAGAACTTGCCGTAGTGCTCGATCATCTCCTCCGGTGTCGGCAGACCGCCGACAGCGCCGAGTTTGCCGATCAGCGCCGCACCCGTGGTGCCCGGCTCCGGACGGGTCGCGATCTGCCAGCCGAGGTCCAGCAGCGGGTCGCCGATGGTCGACATCTCCCAGTCCACCATCGCGGCCACTTCCGGACCGTCGTAGGAGAACATCATGTTGGCCAGGTGACAGTCGCCGTGCAGGATGCCGGGCGTCCACTGCGCGGGCCGATTCCGATCCAGCCACTCCCCGACCTGCCGCACGCCCGGAATCTCCGGGCCCGGATACCCCGCATTGGCCGAATAGGACTCGAGTTCGCCGAGCCAGCGCGGTACCTGGCGCTCCAGGAAGCCGTCCGGTTTGCCGTAGTCCTGCAGGCCGAGCGACTGATAGTCGAGCGAGCCCAGACGGGCGATGGCCTCGACCGCGGACAGGCCCATCTGCCGCCTGATCTCCGGATCGCCCGCGTGCGGTTGCGGCAGTTCGTTCTGCGGATTGAATCCGGTAATGGGCTCCATCAGGTAGAACACCGCGCCGAGGACGGATTCGTCCGGGCAGGCGGCGATCACCTTCGGCGCGCGCACGCCGGTTCCGTCGAGCGCGCCGAGCAGTCGGGCCTCGCGCCGGATGACGTCATTGCTCTTGGCGCGCAGATGTTTCGGACCGCGACGCAGCACATAGTCCCTACCTCCGCGGGCGAAGCGCAGCATGATGTTCTGCGTGCCGCCGCCGAGCGCGGTCACATCCTCGAACTCACCGGCAGGCAGGCCCTGCTCGTCCATCCATTTACCGACGACGGCGAAGTCGACGGCTCCCCCGCCTTCCGGAACCTCTGGCCGGTCGGCGGGCACCCCACCAGTCACGTCGCGGACCAAGGGTTCAGCGGGTTGCTCGGTTCTGGGCGTACCCGATGAGTTACCCATGTTCTCTCCAAATCAGTTGTCGCCTGAGAGCATGAACATCAATAACTATCACGATCTCACCTCTACGCCTTGCTTCGGCCATAGTAGGGCGCAGGCACGAGCCGAACCTAACTGACGGCACACGACAACAGTTTGCTTCGACCGGTGCGGCGTAGGGTTCGGAGCACGATGCGCACGCTCTTGATCGACAATTACGACTCGTTCACCTACAACCTCTACCAGCTGATCAGCGAGGTGAACGGGGAAGAACCCACGGTCGTGCGCAATGACGGGGTCGACGATATCGCCCGGCTGCGGCTGGAACGCTTCGACAATGTCGTCATCTCCCCCGGACCGGGTCGTCCTGATGTCGGTCGGGATATCGGCATCTCGGCCGCGGTGATCCGCGAGACCGAACTGCCGCTGCTCGGTGTCTGTCTCGGACATCAGGCCCTCGTCGTCGCGGCGGGCGGCATCGTGCGGACCGCACCCATCGCGCGGCACGGCTATCTCGATCACATCGAGCACGACGGTGACGAACTGTTCGCCGGGCTGCCCGAGGGTTTCACCGCGGTGCGATACCACTCACTGTGCGCGCAGCGGCCGCTACCGGACAGCCTCGAGATCACCGCCGTCGCGGCCGATGGGGTGATCATGGGCGTGCGACACCGGAGCAGACCGCATTGGGGGGTGCAGTTCCATCCCGAATCGATCGCCAGCGAGTACGGTGCGGCATTGCTCGGCAACTTCGCGAAACTTACTGCGGGCCATCGCATTAGATCGAGCATCATCGCACCGTTCGAGAATGCCGAACCACTGACGGGTAGACACGAGTTCCGCGAATCCCGGCGCTCCTGGCAGCTGCGGCATGCGGTGATCGAGCGGGCGATCGACACCGAGGCCGCGTTCCTGCGGCTATACGGCAACTCCCCCACCGCATTCTGGCTCGACAGCGAACATGTCGAACCGGGACTGGATCGGTTCTCCTTCCTCGGCGATGCCAGCGGACCGCTGGCCGAGGTGATCCGCTACCGGGTCGGCGAGAACAAGGTGACGGTGGAATCCTCGGACGGGAATCGGCGGACCGTACCCGGCGGAATTCTCGACTATCTCGCCGGACAGCTACACCTGAGACATACCGAACTACCTGATCTGCCTTTCGATTTCGCGTGTGGTTACGTCGGATACCTGGGCTATGAGGTGAAGGCCGATTGTGGCGCGAATGCGGCGCATCGCGCCTCGACACCGGACGCGCAGTGGATCTTCGCCGATCGGATCGTGGTCGTCGACCATGTCGGCGGGCGCACCCATCTGCTCGCGCTCACCGATCCCACGCCGGAAGCCCTTCGGGCGGGCGCGGATTGGTTGCGCGATACCCGTGAGGTCCTGGAATCCCTACCGACATGGGCGAATCCGCCGACACTCGAGGTGTGCTCCGACACCGCCGCCGTCGCGCCGCTGTTCACCCGCGGGCGGGAGCGGTATCTCGCCGATATCGCCGTCTGCCAGGAGCGGCTGCTTGCGGGCGAGTCCTACGAAATTTGCATTACCGATAGCGCGTCCATGGCCGCCGCCGAATCGGACGGGCTCGATTTCTACCGCACGCTGCGCCGCTGCAATCCCGCGCCGTACGCGGCGTATCTGCGCTTCGACGATCTCGAAATCGCCTGCTCCTCACCGGAACGCTTCCTGAAGGTGGACCGCGCCCGCACCGTGGAGAGCAAGCCGATCAAGGGCACCGCGCCGCGCGGGACCACCGCCGCCGAGGACGAGCAGCTGCGCCGCGAACTGGCCGACAGTTCCAAGACCAGGGCCGAGAATCTGATGATCGTCGACCTGTTGCGCAATGACCTGGGCCGGGTCTGCCAGGTCGGCAGTGTGCACGTGCCGAAATTGATGGCCACCGAGACGTATTCGACCATGCACCAATTGGTCTCCACCGTGCGTGGCACACTGCGGCCGAATGTCGATGTGATCGATTGTCTGCGTGCGTGTTTCCCGGGCGGCTCGATGACCGGCGCGCCCAAGTTGCGGACCATGGAGATCATCGACGAACTGGAAACCGAAGCGCGCGGCATCTATTCGGGCACCATCGGCTTCCTCGGCCTAGCGGGCACCGCCGATCTCAATATCGTCATCCGCACCGCCGTCCGCCACGACGGACACTGGCGCATCGGCGCGGGCGGTGCCATCGTGCTCGACTCCGACCCCGAGGACGAATACCACGAAACCCTGCTCAAAGCCGCCGCCACCTACCGCGCCGCACCCCATTGAGCCCTGTTACTTGCGGCGGCGGGTGCGCTTCGGGGGTTCGGGTGGTGGCGCGGGAGGATCGGCTGATTTGCCGGTAAATCGGCCGAGGAGGGAGACACCGGGGAGTTTGGCGAGGGCCATGAAGAGGTCTTCGCCGAGGCCGATCATCGCCTCCAGCCGGGGCAGCAGTCGGTCGTATGCGGCGAAGGCAGGGTCCGCCAGCGCCAGGGTGCGGTCCAGGCGGTCGATGGTGGAGTTGAGCCGGTCGATGGCGATCGAGAGGCTCTCGATCAGATCCGGGAGCGCAGCCGCCAGCTGAGCCGAGGCCGGTGGCAGGCGCACCGCCGCATCGAAGGCCTGACCAGCCGTGAGTTGTGCGGCATCCAATACTTGACTCGCCGCCGACTGTGCCGCTTCCACCGCCGATTGCGCGGCCGCCAGAACATCGCCGGGACTCGGCACTCGCCCACCCGGCGCCTTCGGAGTCGAGGCCTTGCGGCCCCCTCCCTTCGGGGTAGTCATCCCTTCACTCTGCCGCACCCATCGCTCTCCAGGCCGGATATGCCCCGACCGACCGGTTTGTGTCGTGTCGGCGCGGACTCGCTCGCACCGCCGAAGATATGGACCGCCGGAGTCGGCGTGTCGGTGGTTCGTGGCATAGTTCGAGCACGATGAAACTCAGTAAAGGGGCCAACGCGGCGGTGCCGACTTCCCTTCTTGCCGTGGTTGTTTCATGGCGGTCGGGGCATGCCGTGGATGCGCATGCGCTGTTGCTCGCGGAGGCCGGGACGGTGCGCACGGATCGAGATCTGGTGTTCTTCAATGCACCCCGACATATGTCGCAGGCGGTGACGCTCGATCAAGAACCGGCCCCCGGGACGGCGCGGCTGAGCGTGTCGCTACCGCGCACCGAATCCGATGTGGCGCGGATCGTGGTCGCCGGATCGATCGACGACGGCACCTTCGGCGATATCGCGGATCTCACCCTCACCATCGAGGCCGCGCACGGGCCGATCGCCCGGTTCGAGATCACCGATCCCGATGCGGTCTCGGCGATCATGTTCGGCGAGTTCTACCGCCGCGACGGCCAGTGGCGCTTCCGCGCGATCGGCCAGGGGTGGGACAGCGGGCTCCCCGGACTCGTCACCGAATTCGGCGTGACCATCGACGACCCCGCCGAACCGACACCCGATCGCTCGCGCGCGGATCGGATACCCACTTCTCCAGTGCAGCAACGTGTCTCGATGGGCACGGCGTTGGCCGGTTTGCCCGATTCCCGGCAGTACGACACTGCACCCTGGGACCAGGACGCCGCCAACGCGGACCCGACTGGACAGCATGCTCGGCCCGATGCGGCACCGACCCGACCACGGACGCTAGGCGCAAACCGGGCAGATCAGGCTTGGCGCCACACCGCCGCCACCGGGCCCGGTGACCGAGCCGCCCATCGCCCGGACTCGGCCGACGCGCGCCCCGCCCGACCGCAACCAGGCATGCGGGTAAACCTCGAGCGCCAGCGGCACGAGGTCGAGCCGCCGATACCAGCACCGCCGAATCCCGAACGCGCGGACTGGCATTCGGATCCCGAGAACCCCGCACGGATGCGGTGGTGGGATGGGGTCGAATGGACCAGTGCCACATACGAACGGCGGCGGCCTGGTCCGCGCGGTTGTGAGCGGTGCGGAAATCCCCGGCGCCGCAAGCTGTTCGGTGGGCTCGCGCCGTGTCAGAGCTGCGAGCATGAGATCGAGGAATTCCTCACCCATTGGCATACCCAGGCCTGGCGGGCCCTGACCGCAGCCGGGCCGCGCGGTGCGGAGTGGGATGCGTTGTGGGCGTCGCTGCGGTATCAGCGAATTGATGAGGGTCTGGGCCGGGCGGCGCTGCGGGATGTGGCGCTGACCTATGTCGAGCGGCTGGTCGCGTTCGCATTCGCGGACGGCGAGATCGAGCAGACCGAGTTCGAGGCGTTCGAATACGCGATCGAGGAGTTGGCGCTCAGCGGACCGCTGGTCGAGGATCTGCGCAGGCGGATGTATCGCGGGCGCACGCTGTCGCGGTTGCGCGGAGGTGATCTGCCGGTGGTGCGAACGCCCGGCCTGCATCTGGATCCGGAGGAGAAGGTCCATGTCGATCTGCCCGCCGTGCACGTCCGCCAGCTCGCCAGGGGACCGAAACCAACCGACGGCAGGCTGATCGCCAGCAATAAGAAGCTGCGGTTCGTCGGCACCGATACCGGCACCGAATTGCCGTGGAACCGCGTGGTTTCGGTGCATGTCGAGCAGCGTTCGGTGGTCGTCGCGGCGACCTCGTCCCGCGGTGGGGCCATCTTCGATGTCGACGATCCGGATTACGTCGCGGCCGCGCTGGAAGGGGCTTTACGGGTCGCCAAACGCCTGGTCCTCACCCCCGGCCAGCGCGACACGCGCAGCATCCCGCAGGAGGTCAAGGCCGAGGTATGGCAACGTGACGGCGGTAAGTGCGTCGAATGCGGCGATGGCCACTACCTCGAATTCGATCACATCATCCCGCTGAGCCGCGGTGGTGCGACGAGTGCGACCAATCTGCAGATCCTCTGTCGCTCCTGCAACCGCGCGAAGGGTGCGCGGATCTGATCCAGATACCGCATGCGGTCGTGCACCGGAACACCGATGTGACGAACCAGGCATATGTGATGAAGCATGTTGAGCCGCGCGGCGCGCCGCCGTAGCGTGCGACATACCGAACAGGGCCGTTTGGAGGGAGTGGGATCATGCGGATTGCGGTAATCGGCGGGACCGGGGTACTGGGGGCCTCGGTGGTTCGAGAACTGAATGCGCGCGGACATCAGGTCCGCGTGGTGAGCCGGAGCGCCCCGGCGGATCGAACACTGGAGCACCGGTCCGCGGATCTTGCCACCGGCTCCGGGCTGGAGTCCGCACTGGACGGCTGCGACACCGTCGTCGACGCGGTAAGCGCCCGCAGCCGGACCCGATCGGTCATGGTGGATGGCGTGCGTCGTCTACTGGCGGCCGAGCAGCAGGCGGCTATCGGCCATCACGTCGAAATCTCCATCGTCGGTTGCGATCTCGTCCCCTTCGGCTATTACCACGCGAAGGTGGAGCAGGAGCAGGTAGTCACCACCGGCGAAATCCCATGGACACTGTTGCGCGCGAGCCAATTCCACGAACTCGTCACCCAAATCCTCGCCCTATCGGCACGCTGGCGGCTCGCACCGCGCTCGACGGCGAAGATACAGCCGATCGACGTCGACGCCGTCGCGACAAGACTCGCCGATGCGGTGGACAACGGCCCTGCCGGACGCATCCCGGATATCGCCGGACCGACCGTGCATACCCTCACCGAACTGGCCGATATCTACCGCGAACACACCGGCCGCAAGCTGCTTCCACTCCCGGTGCCGATCCCGGGACGCGCCGGACGCGCCCTTCGGTCCGGTGCCCTCTGCCTGAACGGAAACGGCGACGCGGTCGGCATCGGCTACGCCGAATGGCTCTCCCGCCGACTCACTCGCTGATCAGCCCGGCCGTGCGCCCCAGATCGGCCAGCATCGCCTCGAACAGGATCTCCGGATTCGACAGCGGGATCGGATAATTCCCGAATACCTCGAGAGTGACGTGCCCGTAGAGCCGGGCCCAGATCTGGATCATCAGATACGTCACGCCGAGGTCGAGCTTTTCGGCCGGAAATTTCTGTCCGGACTCCGAAAGCGCTGCCAGCAGCTCGGTTTGGAACAGTACGAGATCATCGCGCAGCTCCGCGGGAATCACATCGGTCGGCGGGGTCACAACATCGTAGGTGGCCAGCAGCCGACCGGCGGCCGCGAGGAAGATCCGCCCGAACGGTTCGTCGAACCGGCGCAGCATGCGCGCGCGGCCCGCGCCCGGCGAGGCGAACACCAGGGTGAATTCCCTGGTGTGCGCCAGCGCCCAGCGCCGGAATCCCTTGCAGATGGCGAAGAACTGCACCGCGCCGTCATCGGGCAGCGTGGCGATCTGCTCGGACAGCTCGGCCGCGAGGTCCGCGCAGAACTCCAGGCGCAGACTCTCCAACAGGTCCTCGCGCGAGTTGTAATACCGGTACAGCGCGGGCGCGGTTATGCCGAGTTCGCGCGCGATCGCCCGCAGCGTGACCGCATCGGGACCGTGCTCGACCAGCAGTGCGCGGGCCACCCGGCGGATATCCGCATCCGAAACCACCGGTGCCCGCCCCCGCGGCTTGGACGTGTTCATAGAGGAATTCAAGCGTATTCGACTTCCCAGCGCTTGATGCCGTTCAACCAACCCGAGCGCAGCCGCACCGGATCGCAGACCTGACGCAAGTTCGGCATCACGTCGGCGATGGCATTGAACATCAGATCGATCTGCAGCCGGGCCAGGTTCGCGCCGACACAGTAGTGCGTGCCGGTGCCGCCGAAGCCGACGTGCGGGTTCGGGTTGCGCAGCACATTGAAGGTGAACGGTTCCTCGAATCCGTCTTCGTCGAAATTGGCCGAACTGTAGAACAGCCCGACGCGCTGTCCCTTCTTGATCTGCTGGCCGCCGACCTCGGTGTCCTGGGTGGCGGTGCGCTGGAATGCGGTCACCGGAGTGGCCCAGCGCACGATCTCATCCGGCGCGGTGCGCGGGCGCTGCTGCTTGTAGAGCTCCCACTGGTCCGGATTGTCGACGAAGGCCTTCATGCCGTGGGTGATCGAATTGCGGGTGGTCTCATTGCCCGCGACCGACAGCAGGATCACGAAGAACGCGAACTCGTCCGAGCCGAGGTTCTCACCGTTGATATCGGCATTGATCAGCTGGGTGACGATATCGTCGGCCGGACATTTGCGCCGCTCCTCGGCCATATTCCAGGCGTAGCCCATGACCTCGGCGGTGGCGGCGTGGTGATTGCCGTCGAACTCCGGATCATCGTAGGAGATCATCTGGTTGGTCCAGTCGAACAGCTTCTTGCGGTCGTTCTGTGGAACTCCGAGTAATTCGGCGATGGCCTGCAGCGGCAGTTCGCAGGCGACCTGTTCGACGAAGTCACCGCGGCCGGTTTGCTTGGCCTCGTGCACAATTCGGGCCGCGCGCTCGGTGAGCGCCGCGCGCAGGCTCTCCACGGCACGTGGGGTGAAGCCCTTGGAGATGATGCGGCGGGTCTTGGTGTGCTGCGGCGGATCCTGGTTGAGCATCAGCATATTGCCGAGCATGTCGATCTGCTCGCGGGTGGTTTCCTCATTGAACCGGATGATCGCGGTGTTCTCGTGCGAGGAGAACACCTCCGGATTCTTCGAGATCTCCTTGATGTGGTCGAGCTTGGAGATGACCCAATAGCCGCCGTCATCGAAGCCGCTGGCCCGCCCGGACTGCGCGCACCACCAGACCGGGGCGGTCCGGCGCAGCTCGGCGAATTCCTGGATGGGCAGGCGGGTGGACAGCAGATCGGGGTCGGTGAAGTCGAATCCCGCGGGAATCGATGGCGTGGTCACGGTCACGGCTATCTCCTAGCGGTCTGACTTGGGCTGCAGACCTCACGACACGGGGAATGGCAGCCAGCGGGGCGGTAGGAACTGTGGAACACGTTCCGAAGCCGATAAAACCACAGATCCGAGAGTTTGTGAATAGTGTTTAGTAAACCCCGTTAACTTCGGTTCGCCCGCTCGCGACCGCCCATTAGAGATAGCTAATAGCTATCAATAGCTCGCTTGATCGCTTATCGCGAAACTGTGGACGCGACCGAGCGGGCCAGCCTGTAATAGGACCCAACAGGTCACCGTTCGGAGGTCCCCATGCCCAGCCTGTACGAGCACGCCGGTGGCGACGAGGCATTGCATCGCGTCGAAGAAGCCTTCTACGACAAGGTGCTCGCCGATCCGGTGCTGAAAACCCAGTTCACCGAACGGCGCCCGACGCACGTCGACCATCTCACCTGGTTCACCGCCGAATCCTTCGGCGGCCCGGACCGTTTCACGCGCAACCTCGGGTTCGACTACATCATCGCCGTGCACCGCGGCCTCGAAATCACCGACGAACAGCGCGAGCGCTTCGCCCAGCTGTATCTGGCGGCGTTCGAGGAGGCGGGACTGTTCGACGATCCGGCCTTCCGGGATGCGGTGCGCGAACATGTCGAATTCGGTGCCCAAGTGGCACAACAGAATTCGCATGCCAAGTCCGACGATGAACTGCACCCGATCCGTGCGGTACCGCACTGGACCTGGGACGGCGACGACTGACCCGCACCTATCCCGTCAGGCGCGCGAGCAGAGCCAGAATCAAGAATGGCACGGTGGCCGAAACATCGGCCGTCTGCTCCTCGGGTGTGCCGTGGGTATGCGCCGCGACCGCGAACCCTTCGCCGAACGATGCCGAAGCCACCTCCAGCGGTCCGCTGTCGGACCAGCCCCATTTGCTGCCCTCGACGCCGGGCAGCCGCGCGGTACCCCAATCCTGCGCGGTTCCGTCGGCCGCCTGCTCACCCGCCGCGGCCATCCAGCCGAAGATCGGCGAACCGGGTTCGGTGCGCTTCTTGGTCGCCAGGAAGGTGGCCACATCCGCGGTGCTGGTGTACGACATCCCCCAGGCCGGGCCCGATTTGGTAGCGGTCAGGTGGTACTCCGCGGCAATGGCGTCGATCGCCTGCGGATACTTCGCGCCGAGTGCGTCGGCCGCGGAGTCGTCGGAATAGCGGATCATCCGCTCCGCCAACGCCAGATCCGTCGCCGACCCGTCGCCTCGATGCAGCGCGTAGTCGACCATATAGAGCTTTACCAGCGACAATCCGGTGCGCATCTCGTATTCGTTGCTGGTGCCCCACTGGACGCCGGGCACCACCGAACGGAAGGAGAACGCGGTTCGCGACGGCACACCGTCCTCATCACCTACCTCGGCGGCGGCGACGGGCGCGGCGAATACCAGAACCGCCGCGACCGCGACCGATATCGGGAAAGCCAAGCGGCCCATGGTTTCACGCCTCCTACGGCACTGCGGTTAGGACGGGCAGCAGCCAATGCCCGTCGATGGCAATATCTTCGACACCTGTCACGGCAAGCCCGAGTGCGGTTCTGGGCGAGACGTTCATGAACCTTCCTTCATCCGACTCGATTCAGACTCGGCGGTTGCCAGCGACCATCGAGCGCGCGCTCCTCGGGCACATACAGGCGAAGCGCCAGCCGGAAGGTGCCGGTTTCCGGTATAGGAAGCCAATTCCCATACGGCACATCACTTCCCGGCTCCGCGAACTGGATAGCGAGTTCCACTGAGCCGTCCGGAAGCGTTACGACAGGACGCTGATGACCGACCGAGTAGATGCCCGCGCGGTTCGGCACCAAAAAGCGCTCCGCGGTGTAGGCAGTCAGCGACCAGAAGGCCCGCGCGGGCGGAGTCCGGTCCGCGGGGAAATGCAGCCGGTACGAGCGCGGCGCACCCTGCTCCCCCGCATTCGCGCTGATCTCCGGATAGACGGTGTCTTCCGGCAGATTCGCGCCGAGTGCGCTGAACGCCGTCGAGGCACGCAGTGAGTAATCGGTGCCGTAGGTGCCGAGGTTCGTCGCGAAACCCCAGCCGTTCACACGTCTGGCTTTGGGATTGGCGTAGTCCGGGATGCGCATCTGGCCAGCCGCCACCGCCGCATCGAGATCGGCGACCGGGGCACCCGCAGTGCCGCCCGGCCGGATGCCGATCTTCGAAAACCGCTGCAGCGCGGGGGCATCGTCGCGAGCGGGCGGGTTGGTGAGCATAAGTGTGCACAGCCGGTCGAAGAAGGTGCGCCCGTCCATCCGCGCAACCTGCTGCGGAGGTGCGATCGGGGCGGTCAAATCGGGATTGATCACCGGAGTCGGCCGTTCACCGCGCAGCCACGCGCTCAGCGGTGCGAGCAGCACCTGCTGCTGCACGCTCTCGGCGGCGGCGAGGTCGGCCTGGCCGCGCAACTCGATGCGACCGATCAGCCATGCGGTCGCGGTCGGCATCGCCAATCTGGTCAGGTTATCCGGCAGCGCACCAGACCAATTGGGGCCGGTGATCACGTAGCCGTAGGGCGGGTCCTGACCGGCGCGTACCCGTGGTGCGACACTGCTGGGATTGTGGGCGGTATTGGTCCAGGCGTCCATGATCTGCATGAGCCAATACCGGTCGCCGTCCATCGGCGGAACCTGCAGCACCACCGGTTCGGTACCCACGTCGAGCCAGGCGGTGGCATAAAGGGTGTCGATATTCGGCATGACCACCGTATTCATCCCGGGATTCACCGGGCTGACGGCCCATATCCGATTGGCGGGTACGGCGGCGGTATTCGACTGCAGCGTGACATCCATCAGCACCAACGGATATCCATAAATATAGGCGTCGGTCGCGACCGACCGCGGATCACTCGGTGGCACGTTACTCGAACTCGCCACGTTATCGGAGTTCGTCGATTTGCCGCACGCGACCAGGCCCGCGCCCGTAACGGCACCGGCCAGCAGCATAGATCGCCGCGACATACTCATGCCTTCTCCCTACTTTCCCGATCAGGTCGGACAACTTCGAGAGAGATCAGCCGGAGTATAGCCACATATTTGCCATAAATCGGTCAAGCGGCGATGCGGACGGGTTTTCGCCGATCAGCCGGTGCCGAGAATCGAATTCATAATCGTGCCCGCACTGGTGGCAACGACACCGCCGATCAAGGCGCCCGCCACCATCTTCGGCGATTGCATCGCACCGCCGCTCCATTTCTCCCAGGCGAACCGCCCACCCGCATAGATGATGCTGATTATCCCGGACAGCAGGGCAAACCAGGTCAGATAGCGCACCATCTGCAGCAGCTTGTCGGATAGCGGCGGAGCTTGCGGCGTCGGATTCTGGATCTGCGCCAACGTCGCATAGGCATCGCCGATCGACATCAGATAGATGTTCATCGTCTACTCCTCGACCATTACGCCCTTTCCATGATCCGCACATCGAGTCGTCTTGCAACCTCGCCGGGATCGTGACTGCACGGTCGCCGAGAAACCGATACCATCGCGGAGAGCGAGTTACCCCCTTGTCCCGCATCCAGAATGAGCAACACGAGATGATCCTGGCCGCCGTTTACGACACTTGGGCACAGATCGGCAATCCCACACCCGAGGCCCCTCCGGTGTCCGACAAGATTCTTCAACTGGTCCGTTACTTCACCTGGTTCGTGCTGCTCGCCGGCATTTGCGCCATCATCTACGCAGGTGGTCGCTTCGCCTGGGAGAAGTGGAGCGGCGGCGGTCTGGAATCCCCGAAGATGGTGGCCGGCGCCATGATCGGCGGTGTCATCGCCACCAGTGCGGGCACCATCATGAACGCGGTCATCGGCTGAGTTCGCGACTTCGACTGCGGACCGGCACGATTCAGCGCAGGATGCCCGCTCGGCCGGCCGCGCGTAGCCAGTCCGGGAATTCGCCCAGCAACCGGGCATACAGCTGTGCGTCGTCCACCTGGTCTATGTCGTCGAGGGCGAAGAAGCCCGCGTTGTCCACGACCCGATCCGACATTTCGTCGAGGGTGCGCAGCAGGCCGTAGTTGGCCCTGCCGAGGCCGACGAACTGCCAGAAGGCGGGCAGACGGGACGCATCGCGCATGAGTGCGGCGATCTCGCGCTTCTTCGCGAAGCCGCCGTCGGTGAAGAACAGCACCAGGGTCGGCGCATCGCCGGGCCGCAGCGATGCGATGATGTCGCGCATGATCGGCAGTTCGTCATTGCGACCGCCGATCCCGGCATAGTCGATGCCTTGGTGAGTGCCGGTGAGGTGCAAGAAGGTCTGGGCCCATGCCTCGGCGTGCTCGACGGTGATATCGGGCAGTTTCGCGAAGGACAACGCGTAGAGGTAGGCCTCCAGGGTGCCGTCCTCATCGAGCTGGGTGGCCACCGGGATCATCCGCTGCACAACGCGATGCACGACCTGTTTGCTGTATTGCCTGCTCATGCTGAGGGTCTTGTCGATGACCAGGACGACGCGGGCGCGAATTCCGAAGGCGTTCTTGTTGATCAGGACCTTGGCTACTTCGCGTTTGCGCAGGTCGAGTTGGGCGCGCTTCTCGAAGGAGAGTTCGGCTTCGCCGGGCACGGTGCGGACCTCCGCGGTGGCGGGCGGCGCGGGCTCGTCGTCGACGCTCACCCCGTGGTCGGTGACCAGCGCGGCGAAACCGCCCGCATAGCCCTGCCCGACCGCACGTACTTTCCACTCGGAATTACGCCGATACAGTTCCAGTGCGATAACAACAGATTCGCTGTCGAGTCCCTCGATCACATACTCGTAGAGTGCATTTCCTGTTCCGTCGGCAACAGTCGCAACCGGCGGCGCGAATTGCCCGAAAGTTGCCCCGGATTCGTCCAAAGTGATGACCACCCGTATCTGGGCAATATCGGCGGGTACCTGGGCCGCGGAAACGGCCAGCGCCGCAGGCGTTCCCGATCGCAGTTCGACACCGGGCGCCTGCGGCTGATTGAAGAAGACGAAATCGGCGTCGGTGCGAACGCGGCCGGCTTCGGTCACCAATAATGCCGAGACATCGGCCGGGGCGATGGATCGCACCGAGACAACGACATTCGATGCCGCGAGCGGGCCATTCTGTCCCTTGACGAGTGATATGCCCACCGCGACTCCTTGCCGTACCTGATCGAACCCGAACAGACTAGGCGTCTCACAGACCTCTGAGCAGTGTCAACACATCCAACGCTGTTTCGACGGAACCGCTGAGCAGCCGGATCTCCGCCGCGGTCGCATCGTGCAGTCCAGGATCCTCCAGTGCCAGGCCATTTCCATAGATCACCACGTTGTATCCGAGATCGGCGGCCCGTAGCAGCGGACCGGTCGCCACGCCCGCGCCGAGCAACAGGTCCAGACCCTCGCCGACGAAATAGAACCGCCACAGCGGACCGAGATCGCCGTTGTAGATCTCCTTGGTACGGTCGATGATCACCTGACCGGAGGCGGCGATGCCGTCGACGATCTCGAAGTAGTCGGGCGCGTTCTCCGGCCTACTCGCAACCGTCGCCACCGAATATGGGAGATCAACGGTCAAATGCGCGTTGTAGCCCGCCATGGCGACGTGGGCGGGCGATACCTCGCACCTGCGAGCGAGTTCGAAATACCGCGCCCAGTGCGGCTCGACCGGCGCGCCGGTGAATGCCGCATGCACATTGACCAGGAATCGCCGCAGCAATTCCAGGCTGATCGCATGCGCGTACTCCCGATCCTGAAACGCACCGGGATCGCGCTGTAATGGCATTACCGCCACCTGCTCCACACCGTCGAGTCCGAGCGGAAACAGTCCGCGCCGATCCCGGTGGGCGACCAGTATCTCGGTGATCTCATGGTGGCGCGCGACCGCGCTCTCCAAGCGTTGCAACGTATCTCCGGTCAGCGTGCTGGTATCGGAGAGTTGCGCGATGGTGTCCAGTTCGTCCGCCGACAGCGGGGTGCCACAGAACGCCGGATCAACCGGCTGCGCTAAGGCCACCGGCGTCAGCCCGACGGCAATCGCGATTACTGCGGTGATCAGTCCGAGGATGGCCGTTCGCAAGGAAGCTCGCACCGCCGGAGTCTAAGCGCGATTCAGGTTTCCGCCGAGCCGTGACACGGCACCTGATCACCACACGCTATCGCTTCGAGCGCGACCAGCCGAAGGTCAGGGCTACGGCGCGTTTCCAGTTGTCGTATTCGTCTTCGCGGTGGGTGGGGTCCATTTGGGGGATCCATTGTCCGGCGAGGCGCCAGTTGCTGCGTAGGCCTTCGAGATCGGGCCAGTAGCCGACGGCCAGTCCGGCGGCGTAAGCGGCTCCGAGAGAGACCGTTTCCGCGACGAAGGGACGCATGACGGGGATATCGAGGACGTCGGCGACGATCTGCATGAGCAGGTTGTCGGAGGTCATGCCGCCGTCGACGCGCAGGGTGCGGGCTTGGAGTCCGGAGTCGGCGTTCATGGCGTCGACGACTTCGCGGGTCTGCCAGGCGGTGGCCTCCAAGACGGCGCGGGCGAGGTGGCCCTTGTTGATGTAGGAGGTCAGGCCGATGATCAGACCCCTTGCGTCACTGCGCCAATGGGGTGCGTAGAGGCCGGAGAAGGCGGGCACGATATAGCAGCCGCCGTTGTCTTCGACTGTGCGAGCGAGGGTTTCGATCTCGGGCGCACTCGACACCAGACCGATATTGTCGCGCACCCACTGCACCAGCGAGCCGGTGACCGCGATCGGCCCCTCCAGTGCGTATACCGGTTCGGGTTCGATCTGATAGCCGATGGTGGTGAGCAGACCGTGCGAGGACTGCACCAGCTCGCGCCCGGTATTCATCATCAGGAAGCCGCCGGTGCCGTAGGTGCATTTGGTTTCCCCACGGGCGAAACAGGTTTGGCCGAATAGCGCGGCGTGCTGGTCGCCGAGTGCGGCGGCGATCCGGATGCCGGGTACGACCCGGCTGGTCGTCCCATAGGATGCGGTCGACGGCTGAATGCTCGGCAGCATCGCGGCTGGAATTCCGAAGAACTCCAACAGTTCTCGATCCCAGGCGAGTGAGGCGATATTCATCAAGAGCGTGCGGCTGGCATTGGTGACATCGGTGCGATGCACACCGCCGTCCGGTCCCCCGGTCAGATTCCAGATCAGCCAGGTCTCCATGGTGCCGAACAGCACGTCCCCGCGCTCGGCCCGATCCCGCAGTCCCGCAATGATATCCAACAGCCAGCGCAGCCGCGGAGCGGCGAAGTAACCGGCCAGCGGCAGGCCGCACAGTTCGCGAATCCGTTCCGCACCCGGCTTGCTTTCGAATTCGCGCACCAGCTCGTCGGTGCGCACGTCCTGCCAGACGATTGCCCGGCGGATCGGCACACCGGTGCGGCGATCCCACACCACCGTTGTCTCGCGCTGATTCGCGATACCAAGGGCCGCAACCTGTTCCGCGGCGATACCGGAATCCCGCAGCGCCTGCGGCACGATCCGCTCGACATTGCGCCAGATCTCCAGTGCATCCTGCTCGACCCAGCCGGGCCGCGGATAGTGCTGCTGGTGTTCGCGCTGTGCGACGCCGACCAGGCGGGCGCGCTGATCGAACAGGATGCACCTGGTGGAGGTGGTGCCCTGGTCGATCGCCAGCACATAGCGTTGCGACATCGGCTACTTTCTGTCGGACGAAAATTCGGATGGTCGAGCTAAACGAGACTCACTGTCCGGCACCGAGATCCCGCGATACCGCATGCGCCGCGTCGCGGACGTGCCCGACCAGCGTCGGCCGGTGCCGCAGTCGCGGATCGCAGAGCCGATCGACCGGGCCGCTGATCCCGATCGCACCGACCACGAGTCCGCCGTGTGTCCGGATCGGCGCGGCTATTGCGGCCGTCCCGGATCGGAATTCCTCGATCTCCCCGGCCCATCCAGCCTGCCGGACCGCGGTAAGCGCCCGGCTGAGCGCCGCCCGGTCGACAATGGTGCGCCGGGTGAGCGGCGCCAACTCGGCACCGCGAACAGCGGCGGCGAACTCGGCGTCATAGGCGAGCAGCACCTTGCCGAGCGCGGTCGCATGCGCCGGTAGCAATTCACCGACCTCGAGTGCCTGTTCGGAGTTGTCCGGCCGGAAGACGTGGTGCACGACCACAACGCTTTCGTCCGCCGCGGCGCCGATCCGCACCGACTCTCCCGTCCGCGCGGCCAGGGCGTCAGCCCAGTTGATCGCCCGCGAGCGCAGTTCGTTGTTGTCGAGATAACTCGTCCCGAGATGCAGTACGGCCGCGCCGAGCTGGTACTTGCCGCTGGCCTGATCTTGTTCGACGAACCCGACACCCTGCAATGTACGCAGGATGCCGTGCGCGGTCGGCTTGGCCAGCCCGAGCGCACCTGCGATTTCGCCGACTCCGAGACGGCCGGAACCCCGAGCGAGCAGCTGTAGGACGGCCGCCGCTCGTTCGATCGATTGGATCGGACCGGGCATACGCGGAAACCTATCCGCGCGATTCGACAATGTCGAACACACACCAACCGACGAGCAACATCTACGCAATGCATGTGACCTGCATCATCGCGACCTCCACGGTCGCTGGACAGTAGTGACGTCGCCCAGCGATGACCATCACAATCGTTCGGCATTGTCGAACGCACGCTATGTCCGTTTCGGCGATCCGGTCGTAACGTCGGCCCCAACGGCCGCAACCGCGGCAGTCTTTGCAGACGGAGGCTCAACGTTGAACTTCGGCTCGCTATCCGCAACCGAGGCACTCGGCACAGCGATCCCGGTGCTGCTTGGTGTCGCCGTGGTCGCGAATGTGTTGCTGACCAAGTCCACTCGGCCGGTTCACTCGCCGAACTCGCTGTCTTGTCTCCCGATGCGTTTTCCGAAAGGACAGCAGCGATGAGCCAGTACGTCGGCGCCATCGATCAGGGCACCACGAGCACCCGCTTCATGGTGTTCGACCACGGCGGCAATGAGATCGCCCGGCACCAACTCGAGCACGAGCAGATCCTGCCCCGCGCGGGTTGGGTGGAGCACAACCCGACCGAGATCTGGGAGCGCACGCGCTCGGTCATTGTGTCCACCCTGAACAAGGCGAATCTCGTCGCGAGCGATCTGGCGGCGCTCGGCGTGACCAATCAGCGCGAAACCACCGTGGTGTGGAATCGCCGGACCGGGCGGCCGTATTGCAATGCCATCGTCTGGCAGGACACCCGCACCGACAAGATCGCCGCCGAGCTCGAACGCGCGGGTCACGGCGAAATCATTCGGCGTAAAGCGGGTTTGCCGCCGGCGACCTACTTCTCCGGCGGCAAGTTGCGCTGGATCCTGGACAATGTGCCGGGCGTCGCCGCCGACGCGGACAAGGGCGAGGCCGTCTTCGGCACGACCGACACCTGGCTGCTGTGGAATCTGACCGGCGGCATCGATGGCGGCGTGCACGTCACCGATCCGACCAATGCCAGCCGCACCATGCTGATGGATCTGGAATCCTGCGACTGGGACGACGAACTGTTGTCCGTCTTCGGAATTCCGCGCGCCATGCTGCCGACCATCGCGCCCTCGTCGAATCCGGAACTGTTCGGCAGGACCCGCGCCGACGGACCGTTCGGCGGCGAGGTGCCGCTGGCGGGTGTGCTCGGTGATCAGCAGGCGGCCACCGTCGGTCAGGTGTGCTTTCGCCCCGGCGAGGCCAAGAACACCTACGGCACCGGAAACTTCTTGCTGCTCAATACCGGGACCGAACTCGTGCGCTCCCAGCACGGACTGCTCACCACCGTCGCCTACCAGTTCGGCGACGAGAAGCCGGTGTACGCGCTGGAGGGTTCGATCGCGGTCACCGGCTCGGCCGTGCAGTGGTTGCGCGATCAGCTCGGCATCATTTCCGGTGCGGCGCAAAGCGAATCGCTGGCCAGGCAGGCCGAGGACAACGGTGGGGTGTACTTCGTGCCCGCGTTCTCCGGTCTGTTCGCGCCTTATTGGCGTTCGGACGCACGCGGTGTGATCGTCGGGCTGTCGCGCTACAGCACCAATGCCCATCTCGCACGGGCCACCCTGGAGTCGATCTGCTATCAGACCCGCGATGTCGTCGAGGCCATGGAGGCCGATTCCGGTGTGCGCCTGGATACCTTGCGGGTGGACGGTGGCGTCACGGCCAACGAACTGTGCATGCAATTGCAGGCGGACTTCCTCGGTGTGCCGGTCTCACGGCCGGTGGTCGCGGAGACCACCGCACTCGGAGCGGCCTATGCCGCCGGACTGGCCGTCGGATTCTGGAGCGACACCGACGAACTCGTACAGAACTGGCGCGAGGACAAACGCTGGACACCCACCTGGACCTCGCAACAGCGCGAACGTGGCTACGCCCGTTGGAAAAAGGCGGTCGCGCGCACGCTCGACTGGATCGACGTCGACGACTGACAACTCGCAGACTCAGTAGCACCGAAACAAGGAGACATACCGTGTCCGCACGTTTGGACTCGAACTACCGCACTAATGCACTGAACACATTGGGCGACAACGAAATCGACGTACTCGTTATCGGCGGCGGCGTAGTTGGCGCCGGTGCCGCCCTCGATGCCGCCGCCCGCGGCCTGACCGTCACCCTGGTCGAGGCAAGGGATTTCGCCGCAGGCACCTCGAGCCGCTCCAGCAAGCTCATCCACGGCGGCCTGCGCTATCTGGAGCAACTCGACTTCTGGCTGGTACGTGAGGCTTTGAAGGAACGCAGCCTGCTGCTGCACCGACTCGCCCCGCATCTCGTGCGCCCGGTGTCGTTCCTGCTGCCACTGCAGCACCGGGTCTGGGAGCGCGCCTACATCGGCGCGGGAGTCGCGCTCTACGACACTATCGGCGGGGCCAGGGCGCTGCCCATGCATCGGCACCTATCACACACGCGCGCAATGGAATTGGCGCCCGCACTACGCGACGACGCGATGATCGGCGCGATCCGCTACTTCGACGCCCAGGTCGACGATGCGCGCCACACCATGACCATTGCCCGCACCGCCGCCCAGCACGGCGCGACGGTGCTGACCCGCACCAAGGTCACCGGTCTGCTGCGCGACGGTGAGCGGGTGATCGGCGCCCGCGTCACCGATGTGGAGACCGGTCGCGAATACACCGTGCGCGCCCGCCGGGTGATCAGCGCGACCGGCGTCTGGACCGACGAGATGAACAAGATGACCGGGGTGGATTTCCCATTCCACGTACGCATGTCGAAGGGCGTGCACATTCTGGTCCCGCGTGAGCGACTCGACCTGGATACCGGTCTGATCATGCGCACCGAGAAGAGCGTGCTGTTCGTGATCCCGTGGGCCCGGCACTGGATCATCGGCACCACCGATACCGATTGGGCGCTGGACAAGAATCATCCGGTGGCCAGCGATGCCGATGTGCAGTACATCCTCGACCATATGAATGCGGTGCTGCGAGAACCGTTGTCCCGCAACGATATTGTCGGCACCTACGCCGGTCTGCGGCCGCTGCTGTCGGGCGCATCCGCCGATACCGCGACGCTCTCGCGCGAACACGCTGTCGCGGAACCGGTTCCGGGTCTGTTCGTGATCGCGGGCGGTAAATACACCACCTACCGCGTGATGGCGGCCGATGTGGTGGACGCGGCCGTCAAGGGGCTGGGTCGCGCGACCGCCCCGTCGGTGACCGAACACCTGCCGCTGCTCGGCGCCGTCGGATTCCAGGAACTGGCGGCCGATGTGAACAGCGTCGCGCAGCGGGCCGGTCTGCCCGTCACAACCGTCGAGCATCTGCTCGGTCGCTATGGATCGGACGTCTCCGAGTTGTTCGAGGTGATCGCCGCCGAACCGGAGTTGGCCGAACCACTCCCCGGTGCCGGTGCATACCTCGGCGCCGAGGTCGTCTACGCGGTGACATATGAGGGCGCACTGCATCTAGACGATGTCCTGACCCGCCGCACCCGCATCTCGATCGAAACCGCCGACCGCGGCCTGACCGCCGCACCCGCGGTGGCCTACCTCATGGGCACCCGACTCGGCTGGGATGCCGCGACCACGGATCGCGAAATCACCCGCTACCGCGAGCGGGTGGAGGCGGAATTGGCCGCGAACAAGGCCGCCGACGACGAGTCGGCCAATGCCGCGCGCTTGGTCGCCGTCGCCTGAGTTCGATGGCGCTGAGTTCGATGGCGCGTGGTACGAAATCGTACCGCGCGCCATCCGCGTCAGATGTCCGAGCCGCCGTAGCCACCGGGCGTCGATTCGTCGGTTTCCAACTGCTCCTCCTGCGGATGTTCGTCGGCATGCGTGGGTTTGCTGTGCTCGTCCGCGAAGTCGCCCTCGTCGTTCTCGATTGTTCGCGGATCGATCTTTCGTCCGGTCATGCTCGTCGTATACCCGGGATCCGCCGCCGAACGCAGACCGATCAGCTTTGATCGGGCAACTGCGTCCCGAGTCGGTCGCGGGATCGCGGGCGACGCTGGTGGCACCATTCGATATCGCGGCGACAAAACCGAAAGATTGCCCCCAGCGCATGTTCATCCGAAAGATCGGCTGCGCCGAATGTAGGTAAGTAAGCATCCCACGTTCGGAATGAGGCTATTTATGGGCAAACATCGAGCGACAGCGCGGATTCGACCCATACGTCGACGAACCGCCGCACTCACCTTGGCAAGTGCGGCCCCGCTGTCCGCCATCCTGATCAGCGCCGCACCCGCGACCGCTGACTCACAGCCACTAGACAACAGGTTCGTCGTCGAGCCATCGGCTCCGGTCGGCGACAACATCGCACTCGCTCCCTTGCCGCTGTGGAGCGCCACCGCACTGGTGGCCGATCCGAACCCCGACCCCACCGACAGCGTGGACACGACAGGCCCCGACCAGGGCCCACAGATGCTCGTCACCGACAATCGCATTCACATCGGCAATCTCCAGATGGATCGCCCGGACTGGCTGCCGTCCGAATACGCCGCCCAGATCAACGATGCGTCCGGAGGTGCTAAAACCGCACTGTCCCAGGGAATTCAGTCGGCGGGTACCGACCGCGCCCGCTCCGACCATGTCGCCGATACGATGATCGGTGACGCCATCATCGGCGCGTCGGTGGGTGCCACCCTAGCGTCCCCGCTCGCCGCCACCAGCGCGGTGGTCGGCGCGGCTGCAGGTTTCATCGCCGGAATCCCCTTCCTCCCCGCGGGACTGGTGGTCGTCCCCGTCATCGGCGCGGCCATCGGCTACGCGGTGATCGCCGCACCGGCCGCGGCGGCCGGCGCAGCCGTCGGTGCGGCGGTCGGCGCAATCGAGGGTGCCGCCACCCCGATACCGCTCCAGGAGCAACCGGCAACCGCATAACCTACGTTGCGCGGCAATTGCCGGATGTGACCGTTGCCGCGGGTGGACAATCCTCGCGTGAGCCCGTTACGCCGTATCAGCCGAGCAGTGCTGGCATTCCTGCTGGTAGTGCTGGCTGGTACCGTCGGCTACCTCATTCTCGGGTTCGGGTTGCTCGATGCGCTCTACCAGACGGTGACGACCATATCCACCGTCGGCTTTCGCGAGGTCCACCCGCTCAACGCTGCGGGCCAGCTGTTCACGATGGTGCTCATCATCGTCGGCGCGGGCACCGCGCTGTACATGTTCGGTGTCCTGCTCGAGGCGCTCATCGAAGGACATCTCCGCGAACACATGGAGAGGCGACGGATGGACCGGCGCATCGACCGGATGTCCGGTCATATCATCGTCTGCGGCTGGGGCCGCGTCGGCACCGCGTGCGTGCAATACCTCAGCGGGCTGGGTAAACAGATCGTCGTCGTCGATCGCGATCCGGCGCGGCTGCAGGGGCTCGAATATCCCAATGTGCTCGGCGATGTCACCGATGACAGGGTGCTGGAGACCGCCGGCATCCAACGCGCCCACGCCTTGATCGCGGCGCTGGACGGCGATGCCGACAATGTCTACGTGACCTTGTCGAGCCGGGCGCTGCGGCAGGATCTGGTCATTGTCGCCAGGGCGCGCACCGAGGGTTCGAAGTCGAAACTGCTTCGGGCCGGGGCGAATCGGGCGGTGAACCCGCAGTTGATCGGCGGGCGACGAATGGCGGCGTTCGCTTTGCAGCCCAACGTCGCCGAATTCCTCGACGTGGTCATGCACGACGAAACGCTCGACTACCGGATCGAGGAATTCGATATCGCCCCGGACTCGCCGTTGATCGGCCGCACACTGGAGGACATCGCGGTGCGCCAGACGACCGGTGCACTGGTGCTGGCCATTCGCACACCCAATGGGCAGTTCATCGCCAACCCTCTCGCCGAAACCATACTGGCGGTCAACACGATTCTGATCGTGCTGGGCACAGCGGCCCAACTCGATGCGATACGCGGCTTCGGCCACAAATAGATCGAGCGGGGTGCCACAAATAGATCGAGCGGGGTGCCGCTGGGCGACACCCCGACACCGATCTAATCCAGGAAAACCGGCAGCGTACGGTGTCCATTCGAAATGAAGCTGCCGACCGGCGCCAATTCCGACGGATCCACGGCCAACCGCATATTCGGGAACCGCTCGAATATGGCAGGCAGGGCGATCGTCGCCTCGAGCCGGGCGAGCGGGGCGCCGATGCAGTGGTGCGCGCCGTGCCCGAAGGACAGGTGTTCCTTATTGACCCGCTGCAGGTCGAACGTGGCAGCGGTGGCGCCGTGCAGGTTCGGATCGCGGCCCGCGGCGGCGTAGGACGCGAGAATCGCCTCGCCTTTGGGAATTCGGATCTCGCCCAGCTCGATATCGTCGACCGCGTAGCGCAGCGGCAGATGCGCGACCGGCGCCTCGTAGCGCAGCGTCTCCTCCACCAGATCCGACCACGGCACCCGGCCCTCGATCAGATCGGCGCGCTGCTCGGGATGGGTGAGCAGGATGAAGATCGCCTGGTCGAGCAGATTGACCGTAGTCTCGTGACCGGCATTGATGACCAGCATCAAGGTGTCGACGAGTTCCTTCTCGCTCAACTGTGAACCGTCGTCCTCGTCGCGGGTGGCGATGAGGACACTGGTGACATCGTCGCCCGGAGTTTCGCGCCGGTAGGCCACGAGTTCGCTGACCAGGCGATACATCTCGAGGTAGTTGGCCTGTGCTTCCTCGGGGCCGAACGAGGTGTCGAAGAAGCCGTCGACGCATTTGCGCAGGCCGGGTCCGAGATGTTCGGGCACACCCATCATTTCGGTGATGATCTCGATCGGCACCGGATAGGCGTAACCCTCGCGCAGATCGGCCACCTCCCCCTTCGGCGTGGCCGCGAGCGCGTTCAGCAGTCCCTCGGTGATCGCCTCGATGCGTGGACGCAGCGCCGTGGTGCGGCGGTGGGTGAATGCGGGCGAGACCAGCTTGCGCAGGCGACGGTGGTCGGTGCCGTACGCGGTGAACATGTTGTCGACCGCGATCCACGGCAGCAGCGGCCACTCCTCGGTGATCTCGCCATTGATGAACGAAGTCCAGTGCTGCCGTGCGTCTTTCGACACCCGCGGATCGGCGAGCAGACTCTTGAGCACGGCGGCATCGGTTACCGACCATGCGGGCACACCACCGGGCAGGGCGACCAGCGCAACCGGTCCGCGCTCCCGGATCCGCTCGTTCTCGCCTTGGATATCAGCGCCGGTCAGATCCAGGACCAGCGGTTCATGCTCCATCGTTATCTCCTAGAGGACGGGCAGTGGAGGGGACTTGGGGAAGACGACCGGCAGCGCCGCCAGTGCCCGGTGGAATGGTCCGGGCCGCCAAGTCAATTCGTCTGCGGGCACGGCCAGATCCATCTCGGGGAGTGCGTCGAGCAGCTGATCGATGGCATCCTGAACGACCAGGTAGGCAACGGATTTCGCGGGGCAGGCGTGCGGCCCGGCGCCCCAGGCCAGATGCGAGCGGTTGCCGGTGCGGTCGCCGCCGCGGATCGCCGGATCGTTATTGCAGCCCGAAAAGCTGACCACGACCGGCTGATGGGCGGGCAACCAGGTGTTGTCGATGAGGGTCGGCTGGCGCGGGTAGGTGATGCTGAAGTTCGCCATCGGCGGGTCGTTGAACAACACCTCGTCGAGTGCGTCGCGGGTCGAGAGGCTACCGCCGAGCATCTCACCGCCGAAGCGGTCGTCGGTTAGCATCAGCAGCAGGGTGTTCGTGATCAGATTCTGCATCGGTTCGATGCCCGCACCGTAGAAACTGATCAGCTGGCATAGCATTTCGGTATCGTCGAGCTTGGACGGGTGGTGAGCCATTCGCGAGGTGACGTCGTCACCGGGCTCGGCCCGGCGTAGCTGCACCAGCTCCAGTAGCGCCTCGCTGAGCATCGCCATACCAGCGGCCGCCTCGACGGTATCGAAGAGCATCGCCATACCGGTCGCGACCCGCTGCCCCAGTTCCGTTGGGCAGCCGACCATCTGGTTGATGACCTCGAAGACGACCGGCAGCGCGTACTGGGTGACCAGGTCGACCTCGCCTGCCTCGCAGAAGCTGTTGATCACCGGGATGGCGATCTTCTCGACCGTCGAATGCAGTTCGTGCAGATCGATTCCGTCGATGCTGCCGGTATACGCCTGCCGATAGCGGGCATGCGCCGCCCCGGTATTGCGTAGTGCGTTCGGGTACCACATCATCATCGGCTTGATGGGTGAGTCGTCGGGAATTGTCTGTTCCCATTGCCGCGGATCCGCCGGAAAGTGTTCGGGATCATTGAGGATTCGCACCGCGGTCTGATACCCGACCACCAGGGTGGCGGGCACACCCGGCGCCAACTCCATCGGCACCAGCGACCCGTATTGGCTGCGGGCCTCCCGATAGGCCCGATGTGGATCCGCGGCGAACTCCTCGGTATGCAACAACACTCGGGGTTCGCCGGGATCCAGTGGTGAGCCGTGCTGGGCGGGGCAGACTCCGGTCGCGGTGGCGCGGGTTGACGATGGCGTGGTCAAAGGCGTGACTCCAGACGTTGGATCAGCAAGGTGGCCAGGATCAATGGAAGCACCGCGGCGATAACACAGCCTGCGGCCACAGCACTCAGTTCAGCCCTCCTCGCGACGCCGACCGTATGTGACCCCGGCCATGAGGTCCGCGTCGAGAACTCGGACCCTGGCGAGGCAACCACAGTCGACTGCGGTCACCCCACAGTCCCTGCACGACAGGCGATTTCGACACACAATCACCGGACGCCCTACCAGCCGCCCAGAACTCGACGACCCGCCCACGTTATCAGCATCCGGAAGAACTCTCTCCAGATCCGTCCGCAACGCCCGCACGCCGACCGCGAACCCGCCGCTATCGGCAAATATGTTGAGCTGCTATTGATCACGTCGCTCGTTGAGGCTCGACGAGAAGTGCCCCCACATGCTCTGTGGCAATTGCACACCGCCGTAGATGTGCAGTTGCGATAAATAGTGTGTACGTCCGAAGCAAGCTGCTCGGCGGCGCGGTCCGGGCGCCCTGCTCGGGGTGGGTTCAGTCGGCGCTGGGAAGCCTGGCTTCACCCGCGGGCCGGCGGACTGCGGTTTCGATGAGTTCGGTGAGTTGAGCTGCGGGGACGGGAATGCCGGGGGTTAGTTGGGTCCACTGACGGAAGGCGTCGACGTCCATGGCTGGGATTTCGCCGAGGTAGGGGTGAATGTATGCCGGGGTGTTCGGCTCGGTGCGCCAGCTGTCGGTCAGCGGGCCGATGTCCACCGCGTCATAGCCGAGGAGGTTCAGAAGCTGGGCGACTTCGGCTTTGGCGGCCGTGTTGTCACCTGCGATGGGAAGGGCGCTGCGGTCCGGCGCACCTACCGGGCGGGCGAGGGAGAGCAGCTGGTGCGGGGTGATGGTATTGAATGCCTTGACCACTTGGGAATCCGCGAGATGGCGCTGGATCAGGGTGCTGGAAGTCAGTGCGCCTGT
The DNA here is from genome assembly GCF_040674755.1 of Nocardia sp. NPDC049737. Lineage (NCBI taxonomy): Bacteria > Bacillati > Actinomycetota > Actinomycetes > Mycobacteriales > Nocardiaceae > Nocardia > Nocardia sp. NPDC049737. The sequence continues at coordinate 249,965 of NZ_JBFANH010000009.1, forward strand.
ATCCAGTTCGCTCAGGTGACCGTCTCGCTGTGGATAGTAGTTCGCAGTGTCGAGGACCGTCTTTCCGGCCAGCGCTGTCGCGGGGAGCTTTTGAAGGGCCATCAGCGGAATCGCTGCGACCACCAGATCCGCGGCGCGTGCCACTTCCGCGGGTGTGGCCGCTCGGGCTCGGCTACCGAGTTCATCTACCAGATCAGCGAGCGTCTCGGGACCCCGCGAATTACTCAGCACGACATCAAGGCCTGCTGAGATGGCCAGGCGGGCAATGGAAGTACCGATCATTCCGCAGCCGATGAGTCCGAGCGTTCCGTGCACGGCGTATCTCCGTTCGTTGATGTGGGTGCCGCCTGACAGCGTGAATCCATCACGAACCCACGACCAGACCCGTGTTCTGCCTACTCACGCCGTGATCACCCACAGCGATGCGATGGTCGCCGCACACCGGCATAGGGTTATCGAGTGGACGACCGGACCGAGCTCAGCGGATTCCTCAAATCGCGCCGAGCTCGCCTGCGCCCGCAGGACGTCGGGCTGCGCGACCACGGCGGCGTACGCCGAGTCGCAGGCCTGCGGCGCGAAGAGCTGGCCCAGGTGGCGGGTTGCGCGCCGATGTCAGCTCCGGCCGATGCAGTGCGGCGGCACGGAACTTGGCCACGATCAACCAGCCTTCATGGCACCCAAGTAATTTGGCAGTCCGGCACAGATATCGGCGGGCGCTCGGAGGAAGCGCCCGCCGATATCTGTATCCGTGCTCATCGCTCGACCACCAATGCCGTACGGTTCAGAATCAGCCATTCATCAGCGTTCTTCCCCATGCGGAAGGCGTCATAACCCTTGATGGCGGCGAATCGGCCCGGGTTCGCCAGCACCTTCCGTTGCTCTTCCAACGCTTGTTTCCGTACGATCGCGGCCTCGGTCTGCTCGCCTCGTTTCAGGCGCGTCAACTCCTTGTGAATCGGCCGCAATTCCTTGTCCTGCTCCTTCAACAGCCGATTCAACAGCGTGGTTCGCGCGTCGGGTCGCAGCGCCATGTGTATCACCTCGCCGCCGGTATCGTCGGCATAGCCTTTCGCCCGGTCCGCCTTGGTCGTTGCATAGATTCCACTGCCGTTCGCCCCTGAGGATCCGAAGTATTCGCCGGATTTGAATTGGTCGGCATAGTCCCAGATCGGCACGCCACGGAACAGCTCCGTCCCGGGCGGGACGATATCGCGAATTCCGCCCACCCCCACCAGAGTCGGTGGGCCGTCGAATCCCTGGCGACGGCAGATCTCCCGCAACATCGGATCTCCGGTTGTCTTGCCGCGAAGTACGGAGTGCAGCTGGCGATAATCCAGCTCGTCGATGAGGTCGCGCCCCTTGGCGCGGGGAGTCGATGCCGAGGTATCGCCTGCTGGCTGCCTCGACATTTCGGACTTCGACTGCCTAATGACGAGCGCGTTCTTCTCGTCACGATCTACTAAATCGTCAAGGCCCCGGCGTGAGGTTCCGGTGATTTCTCGGGATCCGTCGGCCGCCGCTTTGGTGCCTAGCCTGAGCACCGAACTCAGCTGCCCGGTCGCCGTTTTCATCGCGTCGATCAGGACTCTGCTGATCATCCGATCTCACTGTCATGATGAGCAAGGATCCGATAGATCCTGCCCGTCGCCGATTGAACAGGCGGATCTTACTTTCGCCCACCGCTGTCGATATTCCCGAGAATGAGAATGCTGTGCGATGGAGTGACGTCGTTGAACAGGCCGCTTCCCCAGGAGGCAATGTGCGGGTGCATCTGCGAGGTCCCGTGGTGAGCAGTGGTGTCGGTCGAACACCACCAGCGGTGGGAGATGATCGCGCTGTGGTGATCGGCGTCGGTCTGATCAGTGGATCACGGCGTGTCTATTGAATTACCGCATGAGGTGGCGCTGTTCCTGAATGTCATGGGTGTCCCGTATCCGGACATCGATGAGGATCAGGTGCGTGAATTGGCCACTCAGGTGCGAAATTTCGCCACGAACGTGCGCGATACGCACGAGTCGGCCACCGACACGATCCAGGATATGGGCTCGGTCTATTCGGGATACTCCTACGAGCAACTGGTCGCGACGTGGGCGCGGATGAGCGCATCGCATATGGCGGATCTGGACCGGGCATGCCATGTGGTGGCGAAGGTCCTGGACGTCACGGCGGAGGTGATCACTGCGGTGAAGGTCGCTGTACTCGCCGGATTGGCTGGGCTGGCGGCGAGTTACACGGCACTCATGGCCGCCACCGTGCCCACCATGGGTTTATCGGCCGCGCTTACCGCCGCCATCCGGGCGGCCGCGACCAAATTGGTCACCGCGATGGAGCAGATGCTGATCGGCTATATCGCCACTGAGGTGATCGGCAAGGCTATCGAACCGCTCGAGCACACCATCGAGCGCATGATCAACGGCGTCGTCTACGACGCCGCGAGTCAGCTACTGGATGTGCCGCCCGGCGGCTCGTCGACACTACCGCTGCACATAGAGCCCGATGAGGTGCTGGCTTACGCCAAGGTGCTCGATGATCACGCCGATGACCTGCTACGGCATGCGGTGACCTTCGCCGATAACGTTGCCGCACTGGATTTCAGCACATCCAACGGGCGCAATGATCTGCTCGGCCCCGGCACGAACGCCATCGGTAGTGCGCCGAGCAGATCATCGGATCCCGACACCGACCGTGAACTGGCTTCCACGCCAACGACTCCCGCCGAGTCGGCGCGGGAAAGCAGCGGGCCGATGCCGACACGAGCCACTCCGGGCGGAGCCGGCAGTGCCGATTCCCGAACCACTCTGGGCGGCGGCGATTCCCAGGCAGCGGCGACATCCGAGGACAGCAGTACCAGCATCGCACCGAAGCCAGCGGCTGCCCCTGCGGCCGGTCCAACTGTGTCCACCGCGCAGGAGCGCACCGATACCGGCGCCGTGAACACGGCCGATCCCGTGTTCGACCGCGCGGCACCAGCGCCTTCACACGCAGATAGCCGTTCCCTCCCGACACCGGCCGACGCGCCACATAATTGGCGCGAGACAATCCAGCAGCTGTCGGAAGCCCCATCACATTCTGTGGAAAACGTTGCGCAGCACAACCGCTTCGTCGAACATCCACCTGCCGAGTCGAGCGCCGACACACCCGGATACATTCGATCCCCTGAACTCGGCTCCGTCGAGGAGAGTTTCGCGAACACGACCGATAGCCAGCCCAGCGCTTCGCCCGCGCAGAGTTCGCGGCAGGGTAGTCCGCCGTCGACGCCATGGCAGCGTTCCGGGCTGTCGAGCAAACAAGCAAAGGGTGCCGCGAAATCGGCTGCGAGCAACCGTGGCAAACAGCGCGCCACCGATCCGGCAACCGGTACAGCGAAAAGGACCCCGTGGTCGAAGAAGCCCAAGCCCACTCCGGTCACCGATCCCACGGTGTTCGCACCCAACACCGCACGCCCGGCGCCTGCGCTCCCAGCCGATACCCCCGCGGCCGCACCGGAGCCACACAACAACGCTGCCGATCGCTCCGCTTTGCCACCGATATGAGCGCACCGCAGTGGCGTGGCTTGTACCTGCTGGACGGTTCGGCGCGATGAGCCGTCCACACAGGGTGGTGTGAGTAGGGGCTGCGGCGGCTGGTTTTATGGAGTCGACCGGATCGCTATATCGAGGATGAGCCGTTGAGCTGCGCCAATTGCGCTACTTCGTGACCATGGCCGAGGAGTTGCATTTCGGGCGGGCGGCCGAGCGGCTGCATATCGCGCAACCGCCGGTGAGTCCCTCTTTGCTGGCCAGGAACACGTTCCTTCCCATATGCAGGAAACGGTGATTCATCGTTTCTACTCGGAGAGTGTCTTGTAATTCCGGAAAGTCCGCGCAGCGGACCGTTGACAACAACCCAGGGGATAAACGGAACAAATCGGACGAAGACAGCGACAATGGTGCGGGGTGGCCGACATGGCGGCGTCTTGTGGTGCAGCGGCTGCGGGCGTGGCGGGCCGCCAGTGCGGCTGCCGCGGTCATGGGATTGGCTATTCTGGCGACCGGGGCGGCTGCCGCGGAGCCGCCGACCTCTGGTCCGGAACTCGGCCCGCCGGGCGGATACCAAGCACCCGCTGAGAACACTGGTCTACCCGCCCGGCCGGTCATCGACCGGATCGAGCCGATCACCGACCGGTGGCTGCGGGTGTTCGTGCGGTCACCGGCGATGAACCGGGTCGTGCAGGTGCAGGTGCTGCTACCCGTCGACCGCAGCCGGCCCCGACCCGCCCTATACCTTCTCGACGGGCGCGGTGCCCCCGAGAGCGCCAGCAGTTGGACCGAGCACGGGCATGCCGTGGATTTCTTCGCCGACAAGAACGTCAACGTCGTGCTGACCACCGGGGGACCGGCCAACCTCTACACCGACTGGCAACACCGCGACCCCATCCTGGGCACCAACAAATGGGAAACCTTCCTCACCCGCGAACTGCCCCCACTGATCGACGCTCGGTTCGAGGGCAACGGACGCAATGCCATCGAAGGCGTGTCGATGGGCGGCGAAGCCGCGATGATGCTCACCGTGCGCAACCCGGGCCTGTACCGGGCGGTGGCCGCGCACAGCGGCTGCTACACCCTCGCCTCCGGGCCCGGCCAAGCCCAGGCTCGCGCGATCGTAGAAACCTACGGCGGCGACCCGGACAACATGTTCGGCCCACCGAATGATCCCGATTGGCTCGCCCACGACGTCATGACCCACGCGGCAGCATTGCGCGGCACCGCGATCTACCTGTCCAGCGGCAGCGGCGTCCCCGGCGAGCACGACACACCCGGGCAAGTCGACTTGCCCGAAGCCATCACTGTCGGCGGCCCCCTCGAGGCTGGGGCCTTCGCCTGCGCTGTGGCCCTCGCCGACCGGCTCACTCGACTCGAGATCCCGGCGACGGTGAACCTGCGGCCCACCGGCACCCACTCCTGGCCCTACTGGGCCGACGAACTGGTCCGGTCCTGGCCCACCATCGCCCACGCACTCGGCAACTGACACGAAGACCTGCCGACGGCCCCGGGGGTGCACGAAGCGTCCAGCCGTAAAAGAAGAAGCGATTCGAAAGACGAGGATCTCCCGACTACCACCTGGACCACGACGACGAGCACGTACGCGTGCATGGCAAAGGCGGCACGGTACGCACCGTGCTGCTGGACGACCGCGGCTACGTCGCCCTGGTGAAGCTGTATCTGGCGCGGGCGGGCTACACGTCCGGGCCGATGGTCCGTGCCAGCATCAACGGCAAAGGCGGCCCGCTGTCCTACTCGGCGGCCCACAACCGCTGGCAGTCGTACTGCACTGCAACAGGTGTGGCGATAGAAATCCATCAACTGCGTCACAGTCACGCCACGGAGCTGATCAATTCCGGGGTCTCCATCGAGGTGGTGCGCAAACGCCTCGGTCACGCCTCCACCGAGACCACGCAGATCTACACCCTGCTCGCCGACAAGATCGCCGACGACGAGATCCGCGCCGCGCGGCGCCGCCGCGACACCCGCTCGCGCCGGTAGCTCGGCGGCGAGAAACTCAGATCACCGCTGTGGCGTTGAGGTCTACCCAACTCGGCGACCCGCGCCCCCACGTCAAAGGCAAACTCCGCGAGTACATCCCGCTCTGATCCCGTTTGCGGCTGGTGACACGATCCTTACCGGCACCCCGTAACGGCTGTAACGCTCGGAACGTCTTCTTCGAAAAAAAGACCGATTGGTTTTTCTCTATGGACGGTCTGGCAGCTATGCAGGTGAACAACGAGCTGATCGTGGCTATTCGGCGCGCTGCCGACGACGTCACTCGTGCACTCGTCGACCATGGGGCGACGGCCCTCGCGGGAGTGATGCGGCAGACGGGTGGACGGCTGCAGAGGACGATGGGCGAGCTTGGTGACATGGACCACGCTCTGGGAACGCAGTTGGCTGCATACGCAGAACCCAGGGGATCGACTGGCAACTCGTCCCGGCGAGAGGGAGACGGCTTCGCATGGTTCCCACCGAGGCTGGCGCGGTCCGAGCGGATCAACCGAGAGATCGACGACTGCCTGACCAGGGTGAATCCCCATTTCGACTCGGCCGATCCGCGACGAAGTAACAACTGTGTGGCCGTGTCGACCGCGTACGAGTTGCGTCGGCGAGGATACGACGTGGAGGCAGGGCAGGTGCCATTCCCGTTCGAGGCTGGGTTCCCGCACAGTATTACCGAGATTGCCTGGGCGCGACGGTTCACTGCGGTGCTCCAACGGAGCCATCTGCACGAGGCATTCCAGCAACCCGGTTCACGCGGGATCGTCATTGTGGACTGGCCTCCGGGGCGGCGCGTCGACCTTGGCGATTCCCATGTGTTCAACATCGAACACGTACCCGGTACCGGGATACGCGTCGTCGACGGACAGCCCAACCCTCCGCTGACAGACGCCACAAAGCATATCCGCGAAGCGGCAGCATTGCGGTATCTGCGGGTGGACGATCTGGCCGATCCTGCACCGAGCATCGTCAACTACCTCGGAATACATACTGCGCGTCAATAACCAGTGGGGTGATTGCCCCACCCCCAAGCTGTCAGCCCCGGAGCCCTGAAGCTGGCCTGAGCCACAAAGTGACTTCGCGCGCCACCTGATTGGCCTTCGGTGGCTAGCCGGGAATTGGGTCGGTTGGTCATGTCGAATGCCTGTTTAGAGTGGTGAAGTTAAGCCATCAGCAGCCGATTGGGTGCCGGAACCCCGCAGCGATCGAGCATCGGTGCGTCGACACGACACAGACACCGGACCAGTGCGGGAACAGCAGCCGAGCAGGGCGTTCGCAACGGCGCGACATCAGCACGGACTCGCCGCAGAACCATCGCAGTGCGGAGCACTTCGAACATCAGTGCAGACGACTCCGAACATCGACAAGCTCCGTCGCGATCGATCGGGTTCTCGTACTCGGCGATCACCTGCTGTGCAACGTACATCTCCAACGCGCCCGCGTCCCGGAACACCCGCCCGCACCCACACGCCACCCGAGCGGAATCCTTCGCCCGGCACCCATACCGGCGCTGCACAACGGTGTTGCCGTTCTTGCGTTCACGCTCCAACAGTGAACCCACCACGCGCCGCAATACTGCCCCGCCCGCGCGCTGGTTTCGGGCCATTTCCCGCCGCACTCGGCCAGCCCCGGTCAGCCAATACTCGCCGTTACGCTGCCGGGGACGATCCGGGGCCTTCAACCGGCGATGCGCGGTCAACGCCGCCCGCATCGCGTCGTGCTCGGTGCGGGTGAAAATCCCCGGCCACTGCGCACGATGACGGGTACCGGTCCGTGCGTGCACGCGAATCCCGTTACCTTCCGGGTTGTTCAAGCACTCACACCGGGCACCGGTCGCATCCCTGTGCTCGCCCAGGTCGTAGACCACATACGCCTTCCAACAACAGCAGGTGAGACAGCTTGCCCACCCGCCACAGCCGACCCCCGGACGTGGTGATCCCCCGCGCCTTCCAATCGGTGACGATCGCAGTCTGAGATTCGCCGTTGATCACCCGGTCCCGGCCCTCCTCCAACACCGCGACCTCTTCGGCCCGTAACGCACACCGATCCAAAATGTTGGCACCGGTAATCGGGTGTGTGCCAACAACTTTGCCATACCCGAACCGGCGCGAACCGCCCTGCATCACCCCCTTCGCGGCCTCCTCACCCATCCGATCCAGAAGGTTCTCGGTGTTGGTTTCCCGATACTCGGCCGCTTCGGCGAACTTCACCATGAAATTCTTCCGGCCCGTGCCCGTGCCCGTGGTCAGGTCGTAGCCGGTGTCCTTCACGAACGCATACCGCACCCCCTCATCACGCCCCAGCTTCATCAACTCGTTGCCCAGGTCGTAATCACGAGTCAACCGCGCCACATCACGCGCCAGCACGACCTTCGCCGGACCGCGTTCGACTAACGTCAACACCGCCCGCAACGCCGGACGATCCGCGCCATCGCCGGACAGATCGTTGTCACAGAAAATCCGCGCCAACCGCAGACCCTTCCGGGCCGCGTAGGCGACCTCGTTCTTGGCCTGCAACTGCACCCCCTCCGCACGGTCCTTCTCATCACGGGAGATACGGACATAGCCGTACACCCACTCCGCAGGATCAACCCCCGCCGCCAACCCAGCATTGACCTCCACAAGCCACGCCGGTTCCGTATACGTGGTCCTAGTCATGCCACGAAGCTACGGAAGGAATGTATAGCGAACAGCTCGCTGGAGTGAGTATCGCCCACTACACGCGCCTGGAGCAGGGCAAGAGTGAGAGCGTGTCGGACGAGGTCCTACAAGCAATCAGCGCGGCGCTGCGCCTGGACGTGGACGAATCGGCATACCTGCACCGGATCGCACGACGTCCGCGACCGTGCGCGCAGGAAACCTCATCGACGGATATGCCGGTGGGCCTGCGTTATCTGCTGGATTCGTTCGTGATGACACCGGCGTTGGTGGTCGGTCGTCACACCCAGATCATCGGGTGGAACCGACTCGCAGTCGCGGTGTTCGGCGACTTCGCCGCACTCCCCCACGAGCGGCGCACCCTCTCACACCTGTTGTTCACCGAACCCCCACCTGCGTGAATTGCTCGGAACCGGTTGGGATCAGGCGGCACTCGCGCATGTGGCGCATCTGCGTGTTCTGCTCGGACGCTATCGCGGACACACCGAACTCACGGCGCACATCGAGAACATGCAAGAGCTGAGCCCGGACTTCGCACGGATGTGCGCCGAGCACCCGGTCGCGCAGGTACGCAACCGGACGTACGCGTTGCACCACCCGGTCGTGGGCGAGCTGACCCTGCACGGCGAACTCATCGCACTGCCCGACGCTCCGTCGTGCTGTGGCCTCGATCTGTTCGCCGCCGAGCCGGGTTCGGCATCCGAACAGGCGCTACGGGAACTCGGCAATCCGTAGCCCGGCTCGGTTGGTTCGTCGCGCATGAGATCGCGGCCCGGCTGCGCCTGACAAGCGAGCCGGTGCAGCCGGTTTTGCTCGACAGCGCCCCGGCGGTGCAGCAGCTCGCGCCGCCCGACGCGCTCACCCCGGGTGAGGTGCACCAGAGCTCCTACACGTCGATTCGACCGTGTGAAGCGCCCACGAGGCTGCCACCGCGCGGCGCGGCAGTCTGACGGGCGCGCCCGGCTCCCCGAACTGAACGCTGGCCGATTGCTCCGTCGGAAACTATCCGTTAGCTGTGAATCTGGGACCGGAGCTGGCCATGAGCGCCCGACCTGGCTATTGTCAGCGGCTGGCGGAAATGCCAGTGTAAATTTCCGCAGATCGTGAGGTTCCGCCCGATGTTCATTGGTTTACTGTCACTGCGCTCGACAGGCAGCTGGCCGCCGCCGACCGTTAGCGGGTCGCCCCTGCTGACCAGCAAGCCGCAACGGCACGACTGGTGACCGGGGTGTACGCATGCTAGAACTCGATCATTTCAGCCATGGCTGGTTGACCCCGGTCATGGCCTACCTCGTGTCCTTTATCGGCTCCGCGCTCGCCCTCCGTTGTGTGGTACACGCTCGGTCCTCCGATTGGCCGGCTGGATGGCTCGCCACCGCCGCCGTCTCGCTCGGGGGCGCGGGCATTTGGGTCATGCATTTCACCGCCATGCTCGGGTTCTCCATCCACGGCGCCACCATTCGCTACGACGTCCCGATGACACTGCTCAGCGCGGTCATCGCGATCTTGGTCGTCTGGGTCGGGCTATCGATCGTGGTACACGGTCGAAACGAACTCGTGGCACTGCCGATCGGCGGCGCGGTCACGGGTATCGGCGTGGCCGCCATGCATTACCTGGGCATGTACGCGATGAAAACCACCGCCCACGTCGAATACGACCGCAAAACGGTAGCGGTGTCGGTCGTGATCGCGGTGGTCGCGGCCACCGCCGCATTGTGGTTCATGCTGCATGTCCGCGGTCTGTTCGCCACCATAGGCGCAGCGCTGATCATGGGTGTCGCGGTGTGCGGAATGCACTACGTCGGAATGACCTCGATGCACGCCAGCCATTCCGACCACCAGGTCGGCGGCGGCATCGATCCGCTCCAACTGGTGACACCGCTGATCGTGACCGTCACGATGGTCATCATGATGCTGATGGTGGTCGTCGGACTCGCCGAGATCGACGAACGCAGCACCCGCGAAGCGCTGTCCGTCCGGCGCGAACCCCGCGAACCATCGGCGACGACAACCGGAGCCTGGCCGGTAATCACCGACGTACGCCACGAATCCCCCAGCTGGGGGCTGCGTAATAGCTCGCAGACCGAATACCGAAATCGCCATCGCCTCGACTCCGATCGGTAATCGGGCCCTACCCGCGGCAGTACCGCGCGATGAATCGGCTCAGAATCACGCTGGGCACCGTGATCGATTCCCGATGACCGAGCTCGATCAGATCCTCGGCCTGATCCGGTTCGAAATAGCCCGCGTGCCGGTAAACCTCGATGCGCAACGCCAGTCCATCGCTGTCCAATTCGGGATGGAATTGGGTCGCGTACACGTGCTCACCGACGCGAATCATCTGCACCGGGCAATCGGCCGATCCGGCCAGCAGCACCGCACCGGGCGGCACCTCCTGACAGGCTTCCTTATGGCCGACGAACGCTCGGAATGTTCGCGGAATACCCACTAGCAGCGGATCCGCGCGGCCGGGCTCGGTCAGATCGATGGTCTGTGCGCCGACCGGTTCACCGTATTGCTGAACGCTCACCTCGCCACCGAGTACGTCCGCGAGGATGCCCAATCCGTAGCAGGCGCCCAGATACGGGAAATCCCGGCCGACGATCTCGGTCATCAGCTTCTTCAGCTTGGGTTCGAATGTCCGCTGGTATCCGTATTTCTCCGCGTCCGGACTGCTGACATTGCTCGGCCCGCCACCGACGATGACCGCCGAGTAATCGTCGAGGTCGATATCCGGGAATTCCTGGTCCATCTGCACCCGGACCGTGTCATCCTCGTCGAGGTCGGCCATACGCAGGACGGCGCGGTATTCGTCATCTGCGGCGGGTCGCTCCGGCCGCAACTGCAGGACTAGACACGGCTTGGTCATGCTTCAGATTGTGGAAGATCGGCGGTCAGTTTTCATCCAAGACCGCACGTAAGAATTCACGAGTCCGATCGTGCCGGGGGTCGGTGAAGATCTGTTCCGGATCACCGTCCTCGAGCACCCGTCCGGCGTCGAACATCATTACCCGATCGGAAACCTTTCGGGCGAACTGCATTTCGTGGGTGACGCAAAGGAACGTGATCTCGGTATCGGCCGCGATATCGGCCAGCAGATGCAGTACTCCGGTCACCAGCTCCGGGTCGAGCGCCGAGGTCACCTCGTCGAGCAGCAGCACTTCCGGCTCCATGGCCAGCGCCCTGGCAATGGCGACACGCTGCTGCTGGCCGCCGGACAGGTGCGCGGGACGGGCGTCGATTTTGTCGGTGAGCCCGACCAGTTCGAGCAGCTTTCGCGCCCGCTCCTCGGCGGCGTCCTTGGACTGGCCGAGACCACGGATCGGGCCTTCGGTGACGTTGCGCAGTACGGTCATATTCGGGAACAGATTGAACTGCTGGAAGACCATACCGATCTTGCGCCGCATCCGGCGCAGGTGCGCCGGACCGGCGGGCACCAGTTTGTCGCCGCGCCGCTGATGGCTGAACAACTCCGCGCCGACCTCTATAGTGCCCGCGTCTATCCGTTCCAGTCCCATGAGCAGCCGCAGAATGGTGGTCTTACCGGAACCGGACGGCCCGATCAAGGTGACGAATTCGCCTGGCGCAATGGCGAAATCGAGTTCGTCCAGACACACTGTCGCGCCGTAGCGCTTTTCCACACCGGTGAACCGGATCATCGGTTCAGACACGTCGTTCCAACTTTCGTACCAGGGTCGAGCACGGATAGCTCAGCGCGAGGAAGGTCAGACCGGCCGCGAACCAGGCCTCGGGGCCCGCGCCACCGGTATCGGCCGCGTATTCGGTTTTGACTTGATAGACCATGTCGAGAATGACGATCGAGGACAACAGCGGGACCTCTTTGAACATGGCGATCGTGTAATTGCCCAGCGCGGGCAGCACCCGCGGCACCGCCTGCGGCAGAATCACATCGACCCAGGTGCGCGTGCGCGGCAGATTCAACGCCGTGGCCGCCTCCCATTGCGCGGCGGGCACCGCGTCGATGCCCGCGCGGAACACCTCCGAGGTGTAGCAGGCATAGTGCACACCGAGTGCGGTCACACCGACGATCAGACGTTGGGTGTCGATGGAAAACCCACCGAGCAGATCCGGGCGCAGCACCCAGTAGAGGAAGAAAATCTGCACCAGAAGCGGTGTACTGCGAATGAATTCGATGAATGCCCAGAGCAGTTGATCGACCACCGGAATCCGCAGCCGTCGGAGCACCGCGAAGATCAGACCGAGTACATAGGCGACCACGGATCCCAGCAGGGTGAACTGGATCGTGACGAGCAGCCCGTCCCAAATGAACGGAAAGGCATCGAAGAAGCGGTCCCACCGCCATTTCTCCATCAGACCCCCACATGTGCCGAGAGTCGAATACTCGATCGCTTCGGTCGCCGCCCGACCCGCCGAGCCGCCAACAGCTCCAGCACCCGCATGATCACCGTGACCACCACCGCGATGAGCAGGTACACGACCAGCTGGATCCCGTAGATGAGACCGAGTTCGCGAGAGAATGCCGGCACCGCACGCAATTCATCGGCCTTCTTGAAGACCTCCGGCACCGCGATAAAGCTCAGCAGCGCGGTGGCTTTCACGAGTTGGATGAACAGATTGTTGAACGACGGCAGCATTTCCACTACCGCCTGCGGCAGGACCACCCGCCACATGCGTTGCGCTGGTGAAAGATTCAATGCGATCGCGGCCTCGACCTGCGACTGCGGCACCGATCCGATCGCACCACGGACGATTTCGGCACCGTAGGCACCGTGGTTGAGACCGAGCACGATGATGCCGATGACCAGCAGCCCCTTCGCCGTCGCACCCAGCGATACGCCGAAGAAGATCGGTATCGCCACCGCGAAGAAGAACAGCTGCACCACCTCCGAGCTGCCCCGGAATCCCTCCACATAGATGCGGGTGACCAACCGCACCGGCAGATACGGCGAAAGCATGGCGATCCCGGCGGCAAAGGACAGTACAACGGTCAGCGCGATGCCGCCGACTGCCGCCCACAGCGTGAAGGGAAGACCCTGGAGTACTCGCTCGAGGTAAGTCGAGAAATGCGACGACACGAGGTCAAGCCGTGCAGTACTGCTCGGCCGTGGCCGCCGGATCCGCCTCGTTCGCCTTGGTCAGGCCGAACGGCTCCACCAGCTTCAACCATTCACCGCTTTCGTGCAGTGCGCGCAGCTCGCGGTTGAAGTCCTCGCGGAACTTGTCGTCGCCGATGCGGAAGTTGAAGGTGCCGACGTCGGGCTTATTGCCGAAGCGGAAGGACGGGCCGACCGCCAATTTGGCATCCGGATTATTCTTCACCAGCCATGCGGCGGTCACATCGAGCATTGCCGCGCCGTAGACGTCCTTGTTGCGCACCGCACGCAGGATGTCGTCCTGTTTGGCCATCGGCTCGACGAGTTGGGATGGCACACCCGAGGACTGCGCGTAGCCGTTCTCGACCGCACCACCCAGGGTGGCGATCCGGACGTTCTCCCGGGTGATGTCCTCGAAGCGGTTGATATTGCGCGGGTTACCTTCCGGCACAAGGAATGACGATCCGACTTGGTAGTCGGGAGTGGCGAATGCGGAGCTCTCACATCGCTTCGGATTGATGAACATCCCCGCCGCGACGAATGCGTAGTTCTTGGCCCGGACGCCGTCGATCAGTCCGTCGAAATCGGTGACCACGCCTTCGACTTCATTGATGCCGAGGCGTTTCAATACCGCGCGTGCGACGGTCGGCGCATATCCGGTCAGCTGGCCGTCCGCACCGAGGAATGCCCACGGCGCTTCATTGGCGAAACCGACCTTGATCTTGCCCGAGGATTTCGCATCCTCGTAGGTCACCGCCGCGGCATCGTCGCCGCCCAATCCACAGCCCGCTACCACCACGAGGCTGGCCGCGGCAATCGTGGCGGCCATGGCGCGACGCAATCGCTTGCGCGCACCTCCGAATTCGAACTTCATGACCCCGTCCTTCCGCAGACACGCGAGTCGCCTCATGATTGCGGAGGAACTTTGCGATCGTCCTGCCGAATTCTTTGCGATCACATGACGATGCGGATCTATGGTTGCGCGAATATCGAACCGGTCTCGACCAATTCGGCCGCACGGCTTGCAATGGCGCTGCCGAGCTCACCGGTCGTCGCGGTGCCACCGAGATCAGGTGTGCGAATTCGACCTTCGCGCAGGACATCACAGACGGCGCGATCGACCGCCGCGGCGGCGGCACGTTCGCCCAAGTGCTCCAACAGCATTGCTCCAGCGAGAATCTGCGCGACCGGATTCGCAATGCCCTTTCCGGCGATATCGGGCGCACTACCGTGTACCGCCTCGAACATCGACGGGGCCGTGCGCTCGGGATTGATATTGCCTGATGGGGCCAGGCCGAGTCCACCGGTTACCGCGGCGGCGAGGTCGGACAGAATGTCGCCGAACAGATTCGATGCGACGATCACATCGAGCCGATCCGGATGCAGCACGATTTCGGCGGCCAGCGCGTCGACATGTAGCTGCCGCGTCTGCACCTGCGGATATTCCGCGGCAACGCGCTCGAAGATGCTGTCCCAGTACGGCATCGAGTGCAGCAGCCCGTTCGATTTGGTCGCCGAGCACAGTCGGCCGTCGCGTTCGAGGGCACGTTCGAAGGCGTAGCGGATGATCCGTTCGCAGCCGACCCGGGTGAAGATCGATTCCTGCCGGACGAATTCGTCGGTGCGGCCGGGATGGTGCATGCCACCGATCGCGGAGTATTCGCCCTCGGAATTCTCCCGCACGATCAGGATGTCCAGGTCTTCGGCGGTGCGGTCGCGCAAGGCCGATTCGGTGCCGGGCAGCAGCCGGACCGGGCGCAGATTCACGTACTGACCGAAGGCCCGACGCAGCGGAATCAGCAAACCCCACAGCGAAATATGATCGGGCACACCGGGAAAGCCGACCGCACCGAGCAAGATCGCGTCGAATCCGGCCAGCTGACCAGATGCGTCGGGGGGCATCATCGCTCCGGTGCGCAGGTAATTCTCACAGGACCAGTCGAATTCGGTCCATTCGATGCCGGGCAGCACCGCATCGAGTACCGCAACGGCCTCGGCGGTGACATCGACCCCGATGCCGTCACCAGGAATGGTAGCGATCCGATAGTTGGGCCCACCCGTCGCCCGAGCGCCACCCCACATGGAATCGCTTCGCGATGCTGTACTCATATTCGCACTCCGATGTATTTGGTCTCCAGGAATTCATCTATGCCGGTGAGTCCGCCCTCACGGCCGAGCCCGGATTCTTTCACGCCGCCGAACGGTGCGGCGGGATTGGAGACTACCCCCTGATTCAGACCGACCATGCCGGTTTCCAGCGCCTCGCACACCCGCAGTCCACGCCGCAGATTTTCGGTGAATACATAGCCCACCAATCCGTAAGGCGTGTTATTCGCGCGCGCCACGACCTCGGCTTCGGTATCGAAGGCCGCGATCGCCGCGACCGGTCCGAAGATTTCGGTGTGGCACATCTCGGCGTCATCGGGCACATCGGTCAATACCGTTGCGGAATAGAAGTTTCCGAGCCCCTCCAGTGCCGCGCCACCGGTGCGCACGGTGGCCCCGCGGCCGACCGCATCGGCAACCAGACTGGTCACCTTAGCCACCGCATCGGCGTCGATCAGCGGACCGACTACGACTCCCGGCTCGGTCCCGCGCCCCATCGGCAGCGCCGCCAGCCGGTCCGCGAGTCGATTCGCGAATTCGTCAACAATGCTGCGCTGCACGAAGATTCGGTTCGCGGCAGTACACGCCTGCCCGATATTGCGCATCTTCGCCGCGAGCGCACCCTCGACGGCCTCATCGAGATCCGCGTCGTCGAATACGATGAACGGCGCATTGCCACCGAGCTCCATCGAGGTGCGCATCACGGTCCGCGCGCACTGCTCGAGCAGTAGCTTCCCGACGGCGGTCGAACCGGTGAACGACAGCTTGCGTGAACGGTTGTCCAGAATCATCGGCGTCATCACTGCCCCCGGATCGGATGTGGTGATCACATTGACGACACCCGCCGGAACACCGACCCGATCCAGAATGTCGGCCAGCGCCAGCATCGAAAGCGGTGTCTGCTCAGCGGGCTTCACGATGCAGGTGCATCCCGCGGCCAGTGCCGGACCAATCTTGCGGGTCCCCATGGCCATCGGGAAGTTCCATGGCGTGACGAGCAGGCTGGGACCGACCGGCTGTCTGGTCACCAGGAAGCGCGAACCACCCGCCGGCGCCGGCATATACCCGCCATCCAGCCGAACAGCCTCTTCGGCGAACCATCGAAAAAACTCTGCCGCATAAGCGATTTCACCGCGCGCCTCGGCCAGCGGCTTTCCCATTTCCAATGTCATGATCAGCGCGAGTCGTTCGGTATCGGCGAGCAGCGCCCGGTGCGCTTCCATGAGGATGTCACTGCGCTGTCTCGGCGTCGTTCGCGCCCACTGCGCCTGTGCCCGGTCGGCCGCGGCAAGGGCGTCCAGCCCGTCGGTCGAATCGGCATCGGCCACCTCGCACAGCAACTGGCCGGTCGCTGGATCGGTGACTTGAAACGTCGCGGCTGTCGCGCGCCATCCGCCGTCGATGAACAGTCCGGTCGCAACCGTGTCGATCGCGGCGCGTTCGGCTGCGGTCAGGGCGGTTTCGGTGAGCATGTGGGCTCCTTTTCATTCCCGACGCGGCCTTCGGCCATTGCTGCGAACCCCGTGCCCATGTTATGCATATTGTCAACAATCCGACAATAGACAACCACCGGATACGCGCCCGGGAGGCGGATCATGACCGAGCTATCCCCCGTTCTCAAACAAGCCACCCCGGTCACCGTCGACCACGGATCGGGCTGCTACCTCTACGGCACCGACGGCCGCCGCTATCTCGACTTCACCGCGGGCATCGGCGTCACCAGCACCGGCCACTGCCACCCGCACGTCGTCGCCGCGGCCCAAGCACAAGTCGCCAGCCTGATCCACGGCCAATACACCACCGTCATGCACCGGCCGCTGCTCGAACTCATCGAGCGACTCGGCACCGTGCTGCCCGAAGGTCTGGACACACTGTTCTTCGCCAACTCCGGCAGCGAGGCGGTCGAGGCCGCGCTGCGCCTGGCCCGCCAGGCCACCGGACGGCCGAATATCGTTGTCTTCCAAGGCGGTTTCCACGGTCGCACCGTCGCGGCCGCGACCATGACGACCTCGGGCACCCGCTTCTCCGCCGGGTTCAGCCCGCTGATGTCCGGTGTGCACGTGGCGCCGTTCCCCACCGCCTTCCGCTACGGCTGGACCGAAGCCGAGGCCACCGCCTTCGCGCTGCGCGAACTCGATTACCTGTTCGCCACCGTCACCTCCCCCGCCGAGACCGCCGCATTCGTGGTCGAGCCGATGCTCGGCGAGGGCGGCTACATCCCCGGCAATGCCACGTTCTTCCGCGGGCTGCGCGAACGCGCGGACCGGCACGGCATTCTGCTCATCTTCGACGAGATCCAGACCGGCTTCGGCCGGACCGGAAAGTTTTTCGGACATCAGCACTTCGACGTCCGACCCGATGTCATCACCATCGCGAAGGGCCTGGCCAGTGGGTTCCCGCTGTCCGGAATCGCGGCTGCGCGCGAGCTGATGGCCAAGGCTTGGCCGGGCTCGCAGGGCGGCACCTACGGCGGCAATGCGGTGGCGTGCGCGGCGGCGGTCGCCACACTCGAGGTGATCCAATCGGAAGGGTTGGTGGACAACGCCGCCGCGCGCGGAGCGCAACTGCTGACCGGACTGCGCGAGGGCGCCACCAAGGCGATCGGCGATGTGCGCGGACTCGGATTGCTCTGCGGCACCGAATTCACCACCGCCACAGGCGAACCCGACACGGCGACGGCCGCCGCGGCGCAGCGGCTCGCGGTCGAGAAGGGGCTGCTGCTGCTCACCTGCGGTGCGTATATGAATGTGGTGCGGATGATCCCGCCGCTGATCGTGACCGAAACCCAGATCGACGACGCACTCGCGATCTGGTCGACCGTGCTCGCCGAACTCCCCGCGTGACCAGGAGGCAGAACCCATGGCCCGCTATATCTCGATCACACTGACCAAGGCGGGCGTGACCTGCCGAGCCCGACTGCTCGACGCCGAAGCACCCCAGACCTGCTCGGCGGTGTGGGATGCGCTGCCCCAGGAAGGCGACGCATTCCACGCCAAGTACGCCCGCAACGAGGTCTATACGCTGCTGCCCCGGATCGCCGCGGCACCACATCGGGAGAACCCGACGGTCACCCCGATTCCGGGTGATGTGTGTCTGTTCGATTTCGAAGCATGGGAGATCGGCAATCCGGCCTACGGCTACGAGCCCGGTACGGCGGCGCACCATGAGCAGGGCGCTACCGACCTCGCTTTGTTCTACGGCCGCAACAACTTACTTATCAATGGCGATCTGGGCTGGGTGCCCGGCAATGTCTTCGCCACCATCGAAGAGGGCCTCACCGATATCGCGACGGCGTGCAACGCACTCTGGCTGCACGGCGTCCAGGGCGAAACCCTGGCGTTTGCCCGCGGCAGTGTTTGATTTGCCGCGCCTGCGGCGCGGCGTGTTCGCGGCCCCCTGGTGTCTCGCGTCCGAGCCGTCGAGACTCGCGACTTCGTCGCATGCGCTTCG